>NZ_JABWRU010000070.1:0-349 GCF_014269165.1 Pseudomonas sp. SWRI68
GTCGTGAGCGTACGGCGCGCTGGTTTCACCGGCCTTGATGGTAACCGTGGCATTGTTGCTCAGGGTCACGACCAGGTCGTGCGCCAGCGCGGTGTTGATGTGAACGGTGAAAGTCGGCTTGACGTTCTCGGCAACCGAGACTTGGTCAGCGGTGATAGTGACCTTGACCAGATCACCTTCGTTGCCCGGAGTACCTGGCTCGTCGGTAACAGCGGTGCTGACCGGGGTCTTGTCCAGGACCAAGTTCTCGAACTGACCGACATCAGCGCCATCAACCGAAGCGATCGACTTGATCACTGGGTCGTTGGTACCGGTGTAGACGTTGTCAGGCGCAGTAACGGTGACGAAG
>NZ_JABWRU010000071.1:0-345 GCF_014269165.1 Pseudomonas sp. SWRI68
GACTGCTTGCAGGCTCTGCTCTACCGGCGCGTTGGTCCCAACGTAAACGTTGTCAGGCGCGGTAACGGTGACGAAGCCCGAGGTGCTGTTGGCCGGCACAGTGATGACCGTTTTGCCGTCACTCAGGGTGAAGTACAACGGCGAGTGGTTATCGATCGGCAGACCGTCTTTGTTGGTCAGCGTAACGGTATAGGTGATCTCGCCACCTTCGGTCACCGAAGGGGTAGCGGTCAGCTTGGCGATAACATCGTCGGTGGTGTCGGTGACTTTAACCGACGCGGCATCACCCAGTTGCAAGTTCTCGAAGGCGCGACCATCGATGTCTGCTGCCGATTTGATACCCAG
>NZ_JABWRU010000072.1:0-334 GCF_014269165.1 Pseudomonas sp. SWRI68
GCCGAACCCGACCCCAGCGCAGACCACGATCAACGACTCGGTCGACAACACCACTGCGACCCTGACCGCGAATCCTTCGGTCACCGAAGGTGGCGTGATCACCTACACCGTAACTCTGAGCAACCCTGCCCAGACTCCGGTAACCGTGACCCTGTCGAACGGCCAGACCATCACCGTCGAGGCCGGCAAGACCCAGGGCAGTGTCGACTTCCAGACCCCGGATAACGACGTCTACAACAACGGCTCGACTGTCAGCACCACCATCACTGGTGCAACCGGCGGTAACTTCGAGCAGCTGACGCCGAACCCGACCCCAGCGCAGACCACGATCAAT
>NZ_JABWRU010000073.1:0-330 GCF_014269165.1 Pseudomonas sp. SWRI68
CAACGTTTACGTTGGGACCAACGCGCCGGTAGAGCAGAGCCTGCAAGCAGTCAGCGGCGCTGATGCTTGGAAGTTCGAAAACCTGGTTCTGGACAAGACCCCGGTCAGCACTACGGTCACCGACGAGCCGGGCACCCCAGGCAACGAAGGCGATGTGGTCAAAGTCACCATCACTGCTGACCAGGTCTCGGTCGCTGAAAACGTCAAACCGACCTTCACCGTCCACATCAACACCGCGCTGGCGCACGACCTGGTCGTGACCCTGAGCAACAATGCTCAGGTCACCATCAAGGCCGGTGAAACCAGCAGCGAACCTTACACCCACGACGC
>NZ_JABWRU010000074.1:0-328 GCF_014269165.1 Pseudomonas sp. SWRI68
GTGTCCGCTCCATGAAGCCCACATTCCAAGCGACTACCTGAAGCCCGATGCTGCGCTCCCGATTTCTTTCTGGAGCCAGTCCGCCATGATGCGTCCCGACAGCAAAGTCGAAAAAGTTTACCTCTACCCCAAGCCTGTGGATTTTCGAAAATCCATCGACGGCCTCACCGCCCTGGTCGAGCTGGACATCAAAGTCGCCGTGTTCGACCCCGTACTTTTCGTCTTCCTCAATAAAGCCCGTAACCGCATCAAGGTGTTGTACTGGGAGCGCAACGGCTTCTGCCTTTGGCTCAAGCGCCTCGAAGCCGAACGTTTCAAAACTTCCCCC
>NZ_JABWRU010000075.1:0-307 GCF_014269165.1 Pseudomonas sp. SWRI68
CACAACTTCGTTGTTGCTCAGGGTCACGACAAGGTCGTGGTCCAGGGCAGCGTTGATGTGAACGGTGAAGGTCGGTTTAACGTTTTCCGCGACCGAAACCTGGTCGGCAGTGATGGTGACTTTGACCAGATCGCCTTCGTTGCCTGGAGTACCAGGCTCGTCGGTAACAGCAGTGCTGACCGGCGTCTTATCCAGAACCAGGTTCTCGAACTTGCCGACATCGGCGCCGTCGACGCTGGCGATCGATTTGATTACTGGGTCATTGGTACCGGTGTAAACGTTGTCCGGCGCGGTAACGGTGACGAAA
>NZ_JABWRU010000076.1:0-288 GCF_014269165.1 Pseudomonas sp. SWRI68
CAGCGCGGTGTTGATGTGAACGGTGAAGGTCGGCTTCACGTTCTCGGCAACCGAGACTTGGTCAGCGGTGATAGTGACCTTGACCAGATCACCTTCGTTGCCCGGAGTACCTGGCTCGTCGGTGACAGCGGTGCTGACCGGGGTCTTGTCCAGGACCAGGTTTTCGAACTTGCCGATGTCGGCACCGTCGACGCTGGCGATCGATTTGATCACCGGGTCATTGGTGCCGGTGTAGACGTTGTCCGGAGCAGTCACGGTGACGAAACCGCTGGTGCTGTTGGCCGGGAC
>NZ_JABWRU010000077.1:0-280 GCF_014269165.1 Pseudomonas sp. SWRI68
AGTTAAGAGCACATCACAAATTTTACCTTAGCCTGATCCACTACCAGTGAAAGTAGTGTTCAGTCTATTTCTATCACATATCCGAATTTTTAAAGAACGATCTGACAAAAGTCAGAAATCAACATTCATCACCGAATGTTCATTTCTAAGTTCTGAGCAGTGCTGCGAAACCTGAAGAGTGGTGGAGCCAAGCGGGATCGAACCGCTGACCTCCTGCGTGCAAGGCAGGCGCTCTCCCAGCTGAGCTATGGCCCCGTATTTTGTAGGCCGCACCAAGTAA
>NZ_JABWRU010000078.1:0-278 GCF_014269165.1 Pseudomonas sp. SWRI68
ATGTCGGTATTTTTCGCGCTTTGGGTGTACGCGGTTTACGTGGCTTTTTCGCTGGGCGCTTGCCAGGTTTGAGTTGCCAGCGGTCAGCATTGGCGAGCAGGCGCTCTTGGATTTCGGGCGGGTAGTCACTCAAAGTAGTGGGTGAAGGCACGGGTTTACCGGGCAAACCGGCCTCACGGATCACCTTCGGCCAGCGGGGTCGCCAGCACAGCAGCAGGCTGATCCAGTGCGCGGTGCCGATGATGACGAAAGCGGGCCAGACCATGAGCATTACGAGT
>NZ_JABWRU010000079.1:0-275 GCF_014269165.1 Pseudomonas sp. SWRI68
TCGAACTTGCCAACATCGGCGCCATCAACCGAAGCGATCGACTTGATTACTGGGTCGTTGGTGCCGGTGTAGACGTTGTCCGGCGCGGTCACGGTGACGAAACCGCTGGTGCTGTTAGCCGGTACAGTAATGACCGTGGTGCCGTCGCTCAGGGTGAAAGTCAGGGCCGAGTGCTTGTCGATCGGCAGACCGTCTTTGTTGGTCAGGGTGACGGTGTAAGTGATCGCACCACCTTCGGTGACCGAAGGAGTAGCGGTCAGCTTGGCCACCACGTC
>NZ_JABWRU010000008.1:0-264504 GCF_014269165.1 Pseudomonas sp. SWRI68
CCCCCCGCCCCTAAATCAGCCCCCCATGCCTTCGTCTGACAGTTACCGCTCGACTGCCAGGACATCGCTCGACATGAATGCTGAACAGACGCTCAAACTCGCTCGCCGCTTCATCGAACTCAGCCCCGGCAAGCGCCGCCTGTTCCTCAAGGCGCTGCAGGGCGAGGGCATGGACTTCTCCGTGCTGCCGATCGCGCCAGGTGTCGAGGTCGACGAGCGTGACCAGCTGTCCTACGCGCAGCGGCGCATGTGGTTCCTTTGGCAGCTCGACCCCCAAGGCGCAGCCTACAACCTGCCCATGGCCGTGCGCCTGCATGGCCCGCTGAACCTGTT
Organism: Pseudomonas sp. SWRI68; assembly: GCF_014269165.1. NCBI lineage: Bacteria > Pseudomonadati > Pseudomonadota > Gammaproteobacteria > Pseudomonadales > Pseudomonadaceae > Pseudomonas > Pseudomonas sp. SWRI68. Next base: position 334 of record NZ_JABWRU010000008.1, read on the forward strand.
GGCCCTGCAGCACGCCTTCGATGCCCTGGTGGCCCGCCACGAAACCCTGCGCACCCGCTTCGTCGCCGACGGCGATGATGTGCGTCAGCAAGTCGATGCAGCCGCCGCCCCGCTGCAGTTGCGCCAGGACGGCTTGAGCGAGCTGGCCGAAGAGGCCCGCCATCACGCCCTCGAATCCATCGCCGAAGAAGAAGCCCTGGCCCCCTTCGACCTGGCCGCCGGCCCGCTGCTGCGCGTGCGCCTGCTGCAACTGGCAGAACAGGACCATGTACTGCTGCTGACCCTGCACCATATCGTCGCCGATGGCTGGTCGATGAACGTGCTGATCGACGAGTTCCTGCACCTCTACGATGCCGCCGTGGCCGGCACCGAAGCCACACTCGAACCCTTGCCGATCCAGTACCGCGACTACGCCCTGTGGCAGCGCAGTTGGCTTCAGGCTGGCGAGCAGGACCGCCAGTTGGCGTACTGGCAGGCGCGCCTGGGCGACGATCACTCGCCGCTGGAGCTGCCACTGGACCGCGCCCGCAGCGGCCGGCCGAACTACCGCGGCGCGCGTCACGAATTCCCGATTGCCGCCGATGTCGCTGAACGCCTGCGCGGCCTGGCGCGTCGGCACAACGTCACCCTGTTCATGGTCCTGCTGGCAGCCTTCAAGCTGCTGCTGCAGCGCTATGGCGGGCAGAGCGCCGTCCGCGTCGGGGTGCCCATTGCCAACCGCAACCGTGCCGAAAGCCAGGGCCTGATCGGCTGCTTCATCAATACCCAGGTGCTGCACACCGAAATCGACCCACTGCTGGATATCGCCGGCCTGCTGCAGCGCGTGCGCGAAACCGCCGTGGGCGCGCAAAGCCACCAGGACCTGCCGTTCGAACAACTGGTCGAGGCCCTGGAGCTGCCGCGCAGCACCGAGAGCCCGCTGTTCCGGGTGCTGTTCAACCACCAGGCTCAGGTGGCGGATGTCGAAGCCATCAAGACCCGCTCCGGGCTGAGCCTGGCACCGATCACCCTGGAAAAGCACAGCGCCCGTTTCGACCTGGCACTCGATACCCACGAGCGGGCCGGCCAGCTGCATGCTGCCTTCACCTATGCCCTCGATGTGTTCGATGCGGCCACTGTCGAAGCCCTTGGCGAACAATGGCTGGCGCTGGTGCAGGCGCTGGCCGACGAGGCCCCCGGTGCGGTGGGCGAGTTGCCGTTGCCAGGCCTGGCCGCCACCCGGAATGCGCATGGGCAGGCCGCCGAGCCGTTGTTGGTCCACCAGCGCTTTGCCGAGGCTGCCCAGCGCCACCCCGAGCGCACCGCCGTGATGGCAGCAGGCGAGGCGGCCAGCTTTGCCGGGCTTGATGCCCATGCCGAAGCCATCGCCGACAGGCTGGTCGAAGCTGGCGTGCAGCCGGACACTCTGGTCGGCGTGCTGGCCGACCGCAGCGTCGGCATGCTCGCCAGCATCCTCGGCGTGCTCAAGGCGGGCGGCGCTTACCTGCCACTGGAACCCGAGCAACCGGCCGAACGCCTGGCCTACATGCTCGCCGACAGTGGCACCCGCCTGGTGCTGGCGCCCGGCAATTGGCAGGCAACGCTGCCAGGTGGCGTCCATCGGCTGGCCTGGGAACACACCCAGGCCGCTCGTGAAAGCGCCCCACGGCGTGCCGTTGCAGCGGCCAACCTCGCCTACGTGATCTACACCTCCGGCACCACCGGCCAGCCCAAGGGCGTAGCAATCAGCCATGGCGCGTTGGGCAACTATGTCGAGGGCATCGCCGCGCGCCTGCCGATGAGCCAGATCCACAGCATGGCGCAGGTCTCGACCCCGGCTGCGGACCTCGGCCACACCATGCTGTTCGGCGCCCTGTGTGGCGGCCAGACCTTGCACCTGCTGCTGCGCGATCAGGTACTGGATGCCGAAGGCTTCGCGGCCTACCTGGCGCAGCACCAGGTGGATGCACTGAAAATCGTGCCCTCGCACCTGGAGGCCATGCTGGTCGCCGGCCGCTCGGCGCTGCCGGAGCAGTGCCTGGTGCTGGGCGGCGAAGCCATCAGCCCGGGCCTGCTCGGCAAGATCCGCGCGCTGGCCCCAGCACTCAAGGTGTTCAACCACTACGGCCCGACCGAGACCACGGTCGGCGTGCTGGTGGCCGAACTGGACAACCAGGCTTCGCTCGGCCAACCGCTGGCCAATGCACGCCTCAGCGTGCTCGACCGCTGCCTGCAGCCCTTGCCGGCCAAGGCCAAAGGCGAGCTGTACATCGGCGGGGCAGGCCTTGCCCGTGGCTACCTCGCCCGCCCGGCGTTGACCGCTGAGCGTTTTGTGCCCGACCCGAACGGTAATGGCGAGCGCTTGTACCGCAGTGGCGACTGGGTACGGCAGAGCGCTACCGGCGAGCTGCAGTTTGCCGGGCGCATGGACGGCCAGGTGAAAATCCGTGGCTACCGCGTGGAGCTGGCCGAAATCGAGAACCAGCTGCGTGGGCTGGAGGGCGTCGCCAATGCCCTGGTGCGAGTCCAGGGCCAGGCACCGGAGCTGCAACTAGCGGCCTGGCTGGTGCCCAGCCAGATGCCGGCAGACAGCCAGGCCTGGCAGGAGGCGATTCGCGCCACGCTCAAAGGGCTGCTGCCCGAGCACATGGTACCCACCCACCTGATGGTGCTGGAGCGCCTGCCGGTGACGGTCAACGGCAAGGTCGACATCAAGGCGCTGCCCGCGCCGGTCGCCACCCAGGTGGCCTACCAGGCGCCGGTAACCCCGTTGCAGGTGCAGCTGGCGCAGATCTGGGCCGAGGTGCTGCAGGTGCCGCAGGTGGGCCTGGGCGACAACTTCTTTGCCCTGGGTGGGCATTCGCTGCTGGCCACCCAGGCCGTGTCGCGGGTGCGCAAGCACCTGGGCCTGGACATCCCGCTGCGCACGCTGTTCGACACGCTCGACCTGCAGGCCTTTGCCCAGGCCGTGGCCGAGGGCGAGCAGGGCGCGGGCCTGGAGATCGAGATCCTCGACCGCCAGCAGCCGCTGCCGGTGTCCCGCTCGCAGAACCGCCAATGGCTGTTCTGGAAACTCAACCCGCAAAGCCTGGCCTACAACACACCGATGGCCGTGCGCATGCAAGGCGCCCTCGACCGCGCAGCCGTGCAGGCCGCGCTGGATGCGCTGGTGGCACGCCACGAATCACTGCGCACGGTGTTCGTCGAAGCCAACGGCTTGCCGTGGCAGCGCATTCTGCCCGCCGCTTCGGTACCGATTGGCTTCGAAGACCTCAGCGGCCAGGACGAGGCCGCGCAGATGCGCAAGCTCGAAGCCGAAGCCTTTGCCACGTTCGACCTGGAGCACGGCCCGCTGCTGCGTGCGCGCCTGTTCAAGGTGCATGCGCACGAGCACCTGCTGTCGCTGACCTTGCACCACATCGTCTCTGACGGTTGGTCGATGAGCCTGCTGGTACGCGAGTTCGCTGCCGCCTACAACGCGGCTGCCAGCGGCCAGGCAAGGGCCATCGAGCCGCTGCCGGTGCAGTACGCCGACTTCGCCGCCTGGCAGCGCAAATGGCTGGCCGAGGGGCAGATGCAGGCACAGATCGACTATTGGAAGGCGCGCCTGGAGGACGATTTCGAAGTGCTCGAACTGCCCGCCGACCGTATTCGCCCGCCGGCCAAGAGCTACCAGGGCAGCCGCTTCGACCTGCGCCTGCCGTTGGCCCTCACCGAGCGCCTGCGGGCCCTGGCGGTGGCGTCCAATGCCACGCTGTTCCATGTGTTTCTGGCGGCCTACGCCATCGTGCTGTCGCGCTACAGCCGCAAGGACACGATCAACATCGGTGTCCCAGTGACCAACCGCAATCGCCTGGAGCTCGAAGGGCTGATCGGCTTCTTCATCAACGTGGTGGTGGCGCGGGTCGGCGTCGATGGCAGCCTGCCGTTCCCGCAGTTGCTGGCGGCGATCAAGGAAACCACCCTGCAGGCGCAGGCCAACAAGGACGTGCCGTTCCTGGAGGTTGCCGAGGCCTTGTACCCAGAGCGCGACCAGGGCGTGAACCCGTTCTTCCAGGTGCTCTACAACCATTTGCGCGACCTGGGCGAGCAGGTGTCCAGCGATGCCCTGCAGGGCCTCAAGGTCCGCGAAGTGGACTTGCTGGAGCCGGGCGCGCAGTACGACATCTCGCTCAATACCCTGGAGCGCTCCGACGGTGTGACCGCCTCGTTCAACTACTCCACCGACCTGTTCGATGCGCCGCGCATCGAGCGCATGGCCGGGCACTGGCAAGCGCTGCTCGAAGCCATCTGCGCCGAGCCGCAGCGCTGCATCGCCGAGCTGGACTTCCTGGGCGACGCTGAGCGTCGCCAACTGACCCATGGCTGGAACCCCGCGCCAGCAGCCAGCAGCGGCCTGTGCGCGCACCAGTTGCTGGAGCGCCAGGCGCGTGCGCAGCCAGACGCCGTAGCACTGATCTTCGATGATCAGCAACTGAGCTATGCCGAGCTGGACCGCTGCAGCACCCAGTTGGCCCATCGCCTGCGTGCAATGGGCGTAGGCCCTGACTGCCTGGTGGGTGTGGCCGTCGAGCGTGGCCTGGGCATGGCGCTGGCGTTGATCGCCATCCACAAGGCCGGCGGTGCCTATGTGCCGCTGGACCCGGACTACCCGCAAGAGCGCCTGGCGTACATGGTCGAAGACAGCGGCATCGGCCTGCTGCTGGCCGATGCGCCGTCGTTGGCGCGTTTGCAATTGGACCCGCAGCTGCCTTGCCTGGTGCTCGAACCTGGCATCCAGTGGTTGCACGCCTGGCCGGCCGAGCCGCTGCCTAACCTGGCGGCGCCGCACAACCTGGCCTACGTCATCTACACCTCGGGCTCCACCGGCATGCCCAAGGGCGTGGCCATCGACCACCATGCGCTGTCGGTGTTCTGCCAGGTGGCCGCCGACTACTCACGCCTGAGCCCGAGTGATCGCGTGCTGCAGTTCGCCACCTTCAGCTTCGACGGCTTTATCGAGCAGTTCTTCCCGCCGCTGGCGCAAGGCGCTTGCGTGGTGCTGCGCGACCTGCGGCTGTGGGACACCGCCACCCTGCTGGACGAAATCAACCGCCACGGTGTGACCGTGGCCGACTTGCCCGCCGCCTACTGGCGCCTGCTGGCCCTGGAGCGTCGCGGGCCAGAGGCCTACGGCCGGCTCAAACAGATCCACGTTGGCGGTGAAGCGGTGCCGGAAGACGCCCTGCGCGCCTGGCTGGCCGATGGGCCGCCGGCGGTGCGTCTGCTGAACACCTACGGGCCGACCGAAGCGACCGTGGTGGCCACCACCTTCGACTGCTCGCAGATGACGCCCGCGCAGATCAGCCAGGGCGGTGTACCGATTGGCCGAGCGCTGCCGGGCCGTACCCTGCACGCGCTGGACGATGGCCTGGCGCCGACCCCAGTGGGCGTCTCTGGCGAGCTGTTCATTGGCGGGGCAGGGTGCCTGGCGCGGGGTTACCACCAGCGCCCGTCGCTGACGGCCGAGCGCTTCATCCCCGACCCGTTCGACAGCGTGGGCGGTGGCCGCCTGTATCGTACCGGCGACCTGGGCTACTACGACCCACATGGGCAACTGGCCTATCGCGGGCGGGCTGACCACCAGGTGAAGGTGCGCGGTTTCCGCATCGAACTGGGCGAGATCGAGCAGTACCTGCGCGCGCACCCGGACGTTCGCGAGGCCACGGTATTGGCCATCGACCTGCCCAGCAGCAAGCAGCTGTGCGCCTATGCGGTACCTGCTGAAGGCGCCAGCGGCGATCTGCGCCAGGCTCTCAAGCAGTACCTCAAGGCCAGCCTGCCGGACTACATGATCCCGTCCTACCTGGTGACCCTGCCGAGCATGCCGCTGACCCCCAGCGGCAAGCTCGACCGCAAGGCGCTGCCATTGCCCGACCCCAGCCAGCCACCGCACGACTACCAAGCGCCGCAGACCGAACTGCAACAGCAACTGGCGCAGATCTGGGCGCAGTTGCTCAACCTCGGTCAGGTCGGCCTGAACGACAACTTCTTCGAACTTGGCGGCCACTCCCTGCTGGCGGCGCAAGCGGTATCGCGCATCAACGTGGAACTGGGCCTGGACATACCGCTGCGGCTGATCTTCGCCCACCCCGAGCTGCGCGCGTTCGCCCAGGCACTGGATGAACAAGGCCTGTCGCTGAGCGACGACGGCCTGAGCGATATCGAAAAAATGATGAACGAATTCACCGAGGCCTGACATGCAACTCACCCCCGCACAACGCATTGCCCAACGCTTCGTCAGCCTGCCTGTGGAGCAGCGTCAGCAGATCCTGGCGAAAATGCAGGCCACCGGGCAGAGCTTCCGCCTGCTGCCCATCGTGCCTGCACGCCAGGGCCTGGCGCGCATTCCCTTGTCGTTTGCCCAGCAGCGCCTGCTGTTTCTCTGGCAGTTGGAACCCGACAGCCCGGCCTATAACGTGCCGATGGCCGTGCGCCTCAAGGGCGCTCTGGAGCTAACGGTGCTGCAGCAGGCGCTGGATGCGCTGGTCAGCCGCCATGAGTCGCTGCGTACGCGCTTCGTTTCGGATGAAGGCGAGTTCCACCAGGAGATTCTCGGCGCCTGCCCGCTGGTGCTGGACGTGGTCGAGTTCCAGGCGGGCGACGATGAAGCCGCCTTGAGCGAAGCCGTCGATGCCGCGCTCAAGCAACCGTTCGACCTGCTGACCGGGCCGCTGATGCGGGTCACCCTGCTGCGCCTGAGTGCCGAGCACCACGTGCTGGCCCTGAGCATGCACCACATCATCTCCGACGGCTGGTCGAGCGACTTGCTGGTGCAGGAGTTCATCCAGCTGTACACCGCGCTGGCTGAAGGCCGCGAGGCGCAATTGCCGGCCCTGCCGATCCAGTACGCCGACTATGCGATCTGGCAGCGCGCCTGGCTCGAGGCCGGTGAGGCCCAGCGCCAGCTGGCGTATTGGCAGGCGCAACTGGGTGACGAGCAGCCGCTGCTGAGCCTGCCGCTGGACTTCGAGCGGCCCGCCACGCCGAGCTACCGCGGCGCGGTGCTCAAACTGCAGATTGGCGCCGAGCAGGCCGAAGCGCTGCGCAGCCAGGCGCGCAAGGGCGGGCACACGCTGTTCGTGCTGATGCTGGCGGCCATGGCGGTGGTGCTGTCGCGCTACAGCGGGCAGTCGGACATCCGCATCGGCGCGCCGAATGCGGGGCGTAACCGCAAGGAGCTGGAAGGCCTGATCGGCTTCTTCATCAACACCCAGGTGTTGCGCGTGCAGGTAGACGAACGCGCGACCTTCGCCGAGCTGTTGGAACAGGTCAAGGACGTGATCGGCGGCGCCCAGTCGCACCAGGAACTGCCGTTCGAGCACCTGGTGGATGCCTTGCTGCCAGAGCGCAACCTGGCCCACAACCCGCTGTTCCAGTTCAAGATCAACCAGCACGTGGCGGCGGGCGACGCGTCGCGCAAGCGCCTGGGTGCGCTGGAGGTGGAAGGTTTTGCCCGTGAAGGTGGCGATGCGCGCTTCGACCTGGCGTTCGACTTCTCGGATAAACCCGATGGCATCGAGGGGTACTTCACCTACGCCACCGACTTGTTCGAGCCCGCGACCATCCAACGCCTGGCCGACTCGCTGCGGCGGGTGCTGGACGTGCTCAGCCATGCCCAGCAGCAGCCGATCGTCGACCACCTGGAGGTGGCGGCGCAGCAGCCGGCCGCAGCCAACGCCTACCCGCACCGCGACTTCCTCGCCCTGTGGCACCAGGCGATGGCGCAAGGGCAGGCCCAGGGCGGCGTGCGCGCTGGTGAGCGCTTCATGACCCAGGGCGGGCTGGACGCTGCGTCCAACCGCGTAGCCGACTACCTGCGCCAGCGTGGCGTCGGTGCCGGCAGTATCGTTGCCCTGTGCCTGCCGCGCTCCATCGATTGGGTCACGGCCTTGCTGGCGGTGCTCAAGACCGGCGCCGCCTACCTGCCGCTGGATACCCAGCAGCCGCAGGAGCGCCTGCAGCAGTTGGTCGTCGACAGCGGCGCCGCCGTGCTGTTGCATGAGCCTGGCGATACCCGCTTCGCTGGCCTCGACGGCTTGCAGGCGGTTGCCTGCGAGCCCTCGACGTGGGCGGCCTGCAGCGACAGCCCGGTGGCGGTCGCGGTCAGCCCTGAGCAGCCGGCTTATCTGATCTACACCTCGGGTTCGACCGGCCAGCCCAAGGGCGTGGTGGTCAGCCACGGAGCACTGGCCAGCTATATCCAGGCTGTGCTCGAACGCCTGCAACTGCCGACCGGGGCGAGCATGGCCATGGTGTCCACCACCGCCGCCGACCTTGGCCACACCGTACTGTTCGGTGCCCTGGCCTCGGGCCGCTTGCTGCATTTGCTACCGCAGGAGCTGGCCTTCGACCCGGATGGTTTCGCCAGCTACATGGCGCAGCATCAGGTGGGCGTGGTGAAACTGGTGCCAAGCCACCTGCAGGGCCTGCTGCAGGCTGCCCGCGCCGCCGATGTGCTGCCTGCTGCAGCACTGATTCTGGGCGGTGAAGCGTGCCCTTGGAGCCTGCTGGAAAAAATCCGCGCATTGCGCCCCGAATGCCGCGTCATCAACCACTACGGCCCGACCGAGACCACGGTCGGCGTGCTCACCTTCGAACCCGACCAGCGCCTGGCCAACTGCCGCACGGTGCCGGTCGGTCGCCCGCTGGGCAATGCCTGCGCCGAAGTGCTCGATGGTTACCTCAACCCGCTGGCGCCGCAGGTGGTCGGCGAGCTCTACCTGGGTGGCCAGGGCGTTGCCCAGGGTTACCTGGGCCAGCCCGCGCTGACGGCCGAACGCTTCGTGCCGGCGGCCGATGGCGCCCGCCTGTACCGCACCGGCGACCGGGCGCGGTTGAGCGCTGAAGGCCTGGTGGAATTTATCGGGCGTGCCGATGACCAGGTGAAAATCCGTGGCTATCGCGTCGAACCGGGTGAAATCGGTCGCGTGCTCGCCGGGCTGCCCGATGTCAGCGACGCCGTGGTCCTGGCATTGCCGCTGGAAGGCGATGCCGAGCGCCTGCAACTGGTGGCCTACGTGGTGGCCGAAGCAGGCGTGACCGTGCCGCAGTTGCAGGCGCAATTGCAGGCCCGCTTGCCCGACTACATGGTGCCTGCGCAGGTGCTGTTGCTAGAGCGTCTGCCGCTGACCGCCAACGGCAAGCTCGACAAGCGCGCCTTGCCGGCGCCGGGCGCGGTAAGCCGTGGTTACGTGGCGCCTGAAGGCGACATCGAGGAGAAGCTGGCCGCGGTATGGGCCGACGTGCTCAAGCTGGAACGCGTGGGCAGCAGCGACAACTTCTTCGAGCTGGGCGGCGATTCGATCCTCAGCCTGCAGATCATCGCCCGGGCCAAGCGCCAGGGCATCAAGATCACCCCCAAGCAGCTGTTCGAACAGCAGACCGTCGGCCAACTGGCCCAGGTCGCCAAGCGCATCGAAGCCAAGCAGCCGGCAGCCGCAGCCCCGGTGGACAGCGCTGTCAGCGGTGAAGTGGTGCTGCTGCCCGCGCAGGCGCGCTTCTTCGAGATGGACATCGCCCAGCCAGGGCACTGGAACCAGTCGGTGCTGTTGAAACCTGCCCAGCGCGTGCAGGTGGAACACCTGGAGTCGGCCCTGCGTGCGGTGCTGGAGCAGCACGATGCCTTGCGCTTGCGCTTCAGCCGCCAGAACGGCCAGTGGCAGGCCCGCTTCCAGGCCCTGGACAGTGCGCCGCTGGTGCGCCAGCGCAGCCTCGCAGCGCTGGGCGAACTGGACGCCGCTGGCACCGAGGTGCAGGCCAGCTTGAACCTTGAGCAAGGCCCGCTGCTGCGTGCCGAACTGTTCGACCTCGCCGATGGCCAGCAGCGCTTGCTGTTGGTCATTCACCACCTGGTGGTGGACGGCGTGTCCTGGCGGGTGCTGCTCGAGGACCTGCAAGAGGCTTATCAGCAACGCCTGAAAGGTCAGCCGGTAAGCCTGCCAGCCAAGACCTGCTCGGTGAAAACCTGGGCCGAGCGGCTGGTTGCGCATGCCAGCAGCTCGGCGCTGCAGGCACAGGGCGACTACTGGCTGCAGGTGCTGCAAGGCAGCCCGGCAGAACTGCCGCGTGACAACCCACAGGGCAGCCTGGGCAACCAGCACGCCCGCACTGCTGCGTCGCGCCTGGATGCCGCGCGTACCGCGCAGTTGCTGAAGCAGGCCCCCGCTGCCTATCGCACGCAGATCAACGACCTGCTGCTGACCGCGCTGGCGCGCACGCTGTGCCAGTGGAGCGCGCAGGATGAGGTGCTGGTGCAACTGGAAGGCCATGGCCGCGAAGACCTGTTCGACGACCTTGACCTCAGCCGCACGGTCGGCTGGTTCACCAGCCTGTTCCCGGTACGTCTGGCCCCTGGCCAGGCCGTTGGCGAGTCGATCAAGGCGATCAAGGAGCAACTGCGCGCCGTGCCGGACAAAGGCATCGGCTATGGCCTGCTGCGCTACCTGGGCGATGCCCAGACCCGCGAGCGGCTCAGCGGCGCCGCGCAGGCACGCGTCACCTTCAATTACCTGGGCCAGTTCGACGGCAGTTTCACCGCCGCCGACGCGGCATCGTTCAGCCCTAGCGGCGAAAGCGCCGGCCGCACCCAATGCGCCGGTGCGCAGTTGGGCAACTGGCTGAGCATCACCGGCCAGGTGTACGGCGGCGAGCTGTTCCTGGAGTGGACCTACAGCGAAGACGTCTACCGCCCGGAAACCATCCAGCACCTGGCTCAGGCCTACGAGCAAGCGTTGGCTGAGCTGGTCGAGCATTGCTGCCAGCCTCAGCACCAGGGCGTGACGCCGTCGGACTTCCCGCTGGCGGCACTCACCCAGGCCCAGCTGGACAGCTTGCCGCTGGCCCCGGGGCAGATCGCCGATGTCTACCCGCTGTCGCCGATGCAGCAGGGCATGCTGTTCCACACCCTGTACGACCAGCAGGCCGGCAACTACATCAACCAGTTGCGAGTCGATGTCGAAGGGCTGGATGTGCAGCGCTTCAAGCAGGCCTGGCAGGCCGCGCTCGATGCCCATGACATCCTGCGCAGCGGGTTCGTGCTGCAGGGCGAGCTGGAGCAGGCGGTGCAAGTGGTGCGCAAGTCGGTAGCGTTGCCGTGCAGCGAGCATGACTGGCGTGGCCAGCCGGCGCTGGAAGCCGCCTTGCAGGCCTTGGCCGAGGGCGAGCGCCAGCGCCGGTTCGAACTGGCCGAGGCGCCGCTGCTGCGGCTGGCCTTGGTGCGCACGGGCGAGGCGCGCCACCACCTGATCTACACCAACCACCATATCCTGATGGATGGCTGGAGCACCTCGCGTTTGCTGGGCGAAGTGCTGCAACGTTACGCGGGGCTGGCGCCACAGGCCCAAGCCACGCATTACCGCGACTATATCGCCTGGCTGCAAGGCCAGGACACAGCGGTTGCCGAAAGCTTCTGGAAGGCCCAGCTGGCCGGGCTCGACGAGCCGACCCGGCTGGCCCAGGCCATTGCCGGTAGCGCGGGGGTTGCAGGCACCGGCTACGGTGATCATCGCCTGGCCTTCGATGCGGAGCAGACGGCGCGCATCGAAGCCTTTGCCCGCGCCAACCGGGTCACCGTCAATACCCTGGTGCAATCGGCCTGGCTGCTGCTGTTGCAGCGCTGCACTGGCCAGGCCAGCGTGTGCTTCGGCGCCACGGTAGCGGGTCGCCCGGCAGACCTGGCTGGGGTCGAAGAGCAGATCGGCCTGTTCATCAACACCCTGCCGGTGATCGGCGCACCCCGTGCCGAACAGACCGTGGCCGAATGGATTGGCCAGGTGCAGGCCAGCAACCTGGCCGTGCGCGAGTTCGAGCACACCCCGCTGTATGACGTGCAGCGCTGGGCAGGGCAGGGCGGTGATGCGCTGTTCGACAGCATCCTGGTGTTCGAGAACTACCCGGTGTCCGAGGCCTTGCAGCAAGGCGCGCCTGGCGGGTTGCGCTTTGGCGACGTGGCCGTGCAGGAGCAGACCAACTACCCGCTGACCCTGGTGGTGGAACTGGGCGCGACCCTGTCGATGCACTACAGCCACGACCGTGCGCTGTGGAGCGACGAGGCCATTGGCCGACTGGCGGGTTGCTTCGCCAACGTGCTGCAGGCGCTGGTTGCCAATGCGCAGGCAGTGGTCGGCGAGCTGCCGATGCTGGGCCTGCAAGAACAGCAACTGATGGTCGAGCGCTGGAACGACACCCAAGCGGCGTACCCGGATCAGCGCAGCATCCATTCGCTGATCGAAGCCCAGGCGTTCGCCACCCCACACGCCCCGGCACTGGTGTTTGGCGAGCAGACCCTGAGCTATGCCGAGCTCAATGGCCAAGCCAACCAGCTGGCGCACAAGCTGCGTGAACTGGGCGTTGGCCCGGACGTGCTGGTGGGCATCGCCATGCAGCGCAGCCTGGAGATGGTCATCGGCCTGCTGGGCATCGTCAAAGCTGGCGGCGCCTACGTGCCGCTGGACCCGGAGTACCCGCAAGACCGCCTGAGCTACATGTTCGCCGACAGTGGCATCGCCTTGCTGCTGACCCAGTCGCACCTGCGCGATGCCTTGCCGATCCCGGCCGGCCTGCGCAGCCTGGACCTGGACACCGAGCAGCTCGGTGCTTACAGCGACGCCAACCCGAACATCGACGTGGCGCCGCTGAACCTCGCCTACGTGATCTACACCTCCGGCTCCACCGGCCGCCCGAAAGGCGCCGGCAACAGCCATCAGGCGCTGGTCAACCGCCTGTGGTGGATGCAGAAGGCCTACGGCCTGGATGCCAGCGACAACGTGCTGCAGAAGACCCCGTTCAGCTTCGACGTGTCGGTGTGGGAGTTCTTCTGGCCGCTGATGACCGGCGCCCGTCTGGTCATGGCCCAGCCAGGTGCCCACCGCGACCCGCAACTGCTGGTCGACACCATCAACCAGTACGCCATCAGCACCTTGCACTTCGTGCCGTCGATGCTGCAGGCGTTCATGATCCATGAAGCAGTCGAGAGCTGCGTCAGCCTCAAGCGCGTGGTGTGCAGCGGTGAAGCGTTGCCTGCCGAGCTGGCCCGCCAGACCCTGCAGCGCCTGCCAGCGGCCGGCCTGTACAACCTGTACGGCCCGACCGAAGCCGCCATCGACGTCACCCACTGGACCTGCCAGCCGGACGAAAGCATCAGCGTGCCGATCGGCCAGCCGATCGACAACCTCAAGGCCCACATCCTCGAAGGCAGCCTGCAACCTGCGGTACGCGGCAGTGCCGGCGAGCTGTACCTGGGTGGCGTGGGCCTGGCCCGTGGTTACCACCAGCGCCCAGCGCTGACTGCCGAACGCTTCGTGCCAGACCCGTTCAGCGACAACGGCGGGCGTCTGTACCGCACCGGTGACCTGGCACGTTACGACGCCGACGGCGTGATCGACTACGCCGGGCGTATCGACCACCAGGTGAAGATCCGCGGTTTGCGTATCGAACTGGGTGAAATCGAAGCGCGCCTGCTGGAGCTGCCGAGTGTGCAGGAGGCAGTGGTACTGGCCCAGGACGGTCCGAGCGGCAAGCAGTTGGTGGGTTATGTGGTACCGGCCGACAGCACGCAAGACGAGGGCGCACTGCGCGAAAGCCTGCGGGAGGCGCTGAAGGTCGGCCTGCCGGATTACATGGTGCCTGCGCATCTGCTGCTGCTCGGCAAACTGCCAGTGACACCGAACGGCAAGCTGGACCGCAAGGCTTTGCCGCAACCGGATGCCAGTTTGCTGCAAGGCGAGTACGTGGCGCCGCAGAGCGAGCTGGAACAGCAGATCGCGACGATCTGGGCGGATGTGCTGAAGCTGGAGAGGGTCGGGTTGACCGACAATTTCTTCGCGCTGGGCGGTCACTCCCTGCTGGCCACCTCGGTGATCGTTCGCATACAGGAGCAAGCCGGTGTTTTGGCCGAACTGAAAGAACTCTTCGAGTTCCCTGTACTGGCCGACTTCAGTCGTCAGCTCGAAGGTAAGGCGCCAGTCGTCGACACCACCCAGGACCAATTGGCCAAGTCGCTAGCATTACTCGAAAGCTTGAGCACGGAGGAGCTCGATGAGCTGATTTCCTAGTCTTTGCGGTCGGCAGACTAAACGCGTCTCTTGCCCATGGCGCAAACGGTGTAGGAGCGGCCTTGCGTCGCGAAAGGGCTGCGTAGCGGGCCCAGCAATTTATGCGGCGAAGCTGAGACCCAGGGGCCGCTACGCAGCCCTTTCGCGACGCAAGGCCGCTCCTACTGGAATCGTGCACGAGGGGGGGCCTAAATCCTTGGCAGTGCTCAATCGTCTAACTACGGAGGAAATTGAAGAGCTGATTTCTTAGGAGATTCCCTGTGCAAGAGCTGCTCGATACAGTCGTATCGTTGTCCACCCAAAAACGTAAGGCGTTGGCAGCCTTGCTCAAGAAACAAGGCGTCAACCTGTATGGGGTCACGCCGATCTTCCCGAGGGATCCAGAAGCGCCGGTACTGCTTTCCTATGCCCAGCAGCGGCTATGGATTCTGTCACAGCTGGGCGAGGTGGGTACCGCGTACAACCTCTCGTCCGTCCTGCGCTTCAAAGGGCATTTGGACACGGGTGCCCTGCAGCGTAGCTTCGAGGCTTTGATCGCCCGTCATGAGACCCTGCGCACCACGTTCCGCCTGGAAGGGGAGCAGGCCGTGCAGGTGGTCCATCCGCACAGCCCCTTCAAGTTGATGTTCGAGCAGTTGGAGCAGACCGATGACGCCAGCGTGCGCAGTCATGTCGAGCACGAAGCTCATCTGCCTTTCGACCTGCAAACCGGCCCGCTGCTGCGGGTGAAGTTGCTGGGCCTGGTGCAGGACGAGCATGTGCTGGTGCTGACCCTGCACCACATCGTGTCCGACGGTTGGTCGATGCCCGTGATGATCAATGAGCTGGTGCAGCTCTACCACGGCTACAGCCAAGGGCAGAAGGTGGACCTGCCCGTGCTGCCGGTGCAGTACGCCGACTACGCCACCTGGCAGCGTAACTGGATGGAGGCCGGCGAGCAGGCGCGACAGCTGGCCTACTGGACGGCGCAGCTCGGTGACGAGCAACCCGTGCTGGCGTTGCCTGCCGATCGACCGCGGCCAGCGATAAGCAGCTATCAGGGCGCCCGAGTTACCGTGGCCATCGACAACACGTTGGCTGGCGCGCTGAAGCAATTGGCCCAGCAACAGGGCGCCACGCCCTTCATGGTGTTGCTGGCCAGCTTCCAGGCATTGCTGCACCGCTACAGCGGGCAGTCCGACATCCGCGTCGGTGTGCCGGTCGCCAACCGTAACCGGGTCGAGACCGAGCGGCTGATCGGCTTCTTCGTCAACACCCAGGTGCTGCGCGCCGAATTCGACCTGCAGATGACCTTCAATCAGCTGCTGCAACAGGTCAAGCAGCGTGCGCTGGGCGCTCAGGCGCATCAGGACCTGCCGTTCGAACAGCTGGTGGAGGCCCTGCAGACCGAACGCAACCTCAGCCACAGCCCTCTGTTCCAGGTGATGTACAACCACCAGACCCAGGCCAAGGGCGAACGCCGCAGTTTGCCAGGGCTGGAAATGGAAGAGCTGGCCTGGGATAGCCACACGGCCAAGTTCGACCTGATTCTGGACACCTTCGAGCATGAGCAAGGCATCAGTGCTGCGCTGACCTATGCCACCGACCTGTTCGAGGCCAAGACCGTCGAGCACATGGCCAATCATTGGCTGAATCTGCTGCAGGGGATCGTCCGCGAACCAGAGCAGCGCATTACCGACCTGCCTCTGTTGGCAGAGCATGAGCAGGCTCGGATCGTTCAGGACTGGAACCGCAACCCGACTAAATTCCCCAGCGAGCACACGCTCCATCAGTTGATCGAAGCCCAGGTCGAGTTATCGCCTGATTCACCCGCCGTGAGTTTTGGCGCTCAGACACTCAGCTACGGCGAATTGAACCGCCGCGCCAACCGCCTGGCGCACAAGCTGCGCGAACTGGGCGTGGGGCCCGACGTGCTGGTGGGGCTTGCCGTAGAGCGCAGTCTGGACATGGTCGTGGGCCTGCTCGGCATCCTCAAGGCGGGCGGCGCCTATGTGCCGCTGGACCCGGAGGCCCCCCAGGATCGCCTCGCTTACCTGTTCGAGGACAGTGGCATCGGCTTGTTGCTGACCCAAAGCCACTTGCGTGACGCCTTGCCCATTCCGGCAGGCATCCAACGCCTGAATCTGGACGACACGGCACTGGCCGACTACAGCGAAGCCAACCTGGCTGGCGCGGTATCGCCGCAGAACCTGGCATACGTGATCTACACCTCCGGGTCCACTGGCAAGCCCAAAGGTGCACTGTTGACGCACCATAACGTGGTGCGTTTGTTCGCGGCCACCCAGGAGTGGTTCCGCTTCGACGCCAGTGACGTGTGGACGGTGTTCCACTCCTACGCGTTCGATTTTTCCGTGTGGGAGCTGTACGGCGCGCTGCTGTATGGCGGCAAGGCGGTCATCGTGCCGCGAGACGTGGCGCGTTCTTCGCAGGATTTCCATGCGTTGTTGCTCAGCGAGCAGGTAACGGTGCTGAACCAGACGCCATCGGCATTTCAGCAACTGATTCCGCTTGCCTGCGAAGCCGCGCGAGGCGGCAGCCAGTTGGCATTGCGGTATGTGGTGTTTGGCGGTGAGGCGCTGGATGTGAGCAGCCTCAAGCCATGGTTCGACGTATTCGGCGACCGTCAGCCACGCCTGATCAACATGTATGGCATCACCGAGACGACGGTGCATGTGACCTACCGGCCGATCAGCCTGGATGATCTCAAGAATGTTGGCAGCAGCCCCATTGGCGAGGTCATTCCAGACCTGAGTTGCTACTTGCTCGACGGCACCTTGAACACGATCGTGCCAGGCAGCCACGGTGAACTGATGATTGGCCAGGATGGCCTTGCGCGTGGCTATCACGGTCGTCCGGCGTTGACGGCTGAGCGTTTCGTGCCGAACCCCTTCGATAGCCAAGGCGGTCGCTTGTACCGCTCGGGCGATTTGGCCCGCTATGGCGGTGATGGCGTCATCGACTACCTGGGGCGAATTGATCACCAGGTGAAGATTCGTGGTTTCCGTATCGAACTGGGTGAGATCGAAGCACGCCTGCAGGAGCAGGGCGCTGTGCGTCAGGGCGTGGTGCTGGCTCAGGATGGCCCGCAAGGCAAGCAGTTGGTGGGGTATGTGGTGCCGGGTGACAGCTCGGTCCTGGACAGCCTCGAAAGCCAGGTTCTTCTGCGGGGTTCCTTGCGCGAAGCGCTCAAGGCAAGCCTGCCGGACTACATGGTGCCGGCTCATGTGCTGTTCCTGGCCAGCTTGCCGCTGACCGGCAACGGCAAGTTGGATCGCAAGGCGCTGCCGCAACCGGATGCCAGCCTGCTGCAGGGCCAGTTCACTGCGCCGCAAAGTGCATTGGAGCAGCGCATTGCGGCGATCTGGGCCGATGTGCTGAAGCTGGACAAAGTGGGCCTTCACGACAACTTCTTTGAGTTGGGTGGCCACTCCTTGCTGGCGACCCAGGTGATGGCTCGCCTGCAGGTTGAGTTGGGCATCAACCTGCCGCTCGCCTTGCTGTTCCAGGCGGAAAACCTGCAGGCATACGCAGCCATGATCAGTGGCTTGAATACCAATACCGATGCGGACCTGGACGACCTCCAGGACTTCATGAGCGAGCTTGAGGCAGTTTGAGATGCAAACGGATAACAGAAACATGGAACTGGTAAAACGCTTCATTGGCCTGCCCCTGCCGCAGCGCAAGCTGTTTCTTGAAAAGCTCGCATCGAAAGGCATGAGCCTTGCGCAGTTGCCGATCCCACAAAGCCGTGGTGATTTCGACCAAGTTCCGCTTTCCTTCGCTCAGCAGCGGCAGTGGTTTCTGTGGCAGCTTGAGCCGCAAAGTTCTGCCTACAACATTCCCGCTGCCTTGAAGTTCACCGGTGCGCTGGATATCGCCGCTTTGCAGCGCAGCTTCGAGTCGTTGATCGCCCGCCACGAAACGCTGCGCACTACCTTCCGGTTGGAGGGTGAGCAGACCGTACAGGTCATTCACCCGCACATGCCGTTCGAGCTGGTTGTGGAGGCTGTCGAGGCCACAGCGCCGAGCGGTGTTCGTGCCAGCCTGGAAGATGAGGCCCAGCAACCCTTCGATCTGGAGCATGGGCCGCTGATGCGGGCCAGGCTGCTGCAGTTGGGTGCGCAAGAGCACGTGCTCACACTGACGTTGCACCACATCGTGGCGGATGGATGGTCCTTGCCGGTGATGGTGGATGACCTGGTCAGGCTCTATGAGGGCTACAGCCAAGGCCACGACGTGCTGTTGCCGACGCTGCCGATCCAGTACGCCGACTATGCCATCTGGCAGCGGGCCTGGATGCAGGCCGGTGAACAGGACCGGCAACTGGCCTACTGGAAAGAGCAGTTGGGGGACCAGCAGCCGGTGCTGGAGCTACCGACTGATCGCCCGCGCCCGGCGGTCTACAGCCAGCAAGGCGCACGGCTGGAAATCCCGTTGGGCGGGGAACTGGTCGGTTCGCTCAAGCAATTGGCACAGCAGCAGGGCGTGACACCCTTCATGCTGTTGCTCGCCAGCTTTCAAACGCTGTTGCACCGTTACTCCGGGCAGGCGGATATCCGCGTGGGTGTGCCGATCGCCAACCGCAACCGTGCCGAGACGGAGCGCCTGGCGGGCTTCTTCGTCAATACCCAGGTACTGCGTGCCGAATTCGAACTGAGCACCACCTTTACCGAGCTGCTGGAGCAGGTCAGGAAACGTGCATTGGGCGCACAGGCGCACCAGGACTTGCCGTTCGAACAACTGGTCGAGGCCTTGCAGCCAGAGCGCAGCCTCAGCCACAGCCCGTTGTTCCAGGTGATGTACAACCACCAGACCGAGACCAAAAAGGGCGAAGGGCGCAACCTGCCTGGCCTGGTGATGGAAGAGATCGCCTCGGACAGCCACGTGGCCAAGTTCGACCTGGCACTGGACACGTTCGAGCACGAAGCCGGTATCAGCGCGGCGTTGACGTATGCGACCGATCTGTTCGATACGGCCACCGTCGAGCGCATGGCAGGGCACTGGTTGAACTTGCTCGTCAGCATCGCAGGGCAGCCGCATCAGCCTGTTGCTGGTTTGGCAATGCTGAGCCCGCACGAACAGCAGTTGGTCATCAAAGACTGGAACAGTACCCAAGCCGATTACCCTGCCGAACGCAGCCTGCACCAGTTGTTCGAGGCCCAGGTCAAGGTGTCACCCGATGCGCCGGCATTGCTGTTCGGCGAGCAGGTGCTGAGCTATACGGCGTTGAATCAACGGGCCAACCAGTTGGCACACAGACTTCGCGAGCAGGGGGTGGGGCCGGATGTGCTGGTGGGCATCGCCATGGAACGCAGCCCCGAAATGGTGGTTGGCCTGCTGGCGATCCTGAAGGCGGGTGGCGCCTATCTGCCGCTCGACCCTGAGTACCCGCAGGACCGTATCGAGTACATGCTCGAGGACAGCCAGTCGATCTTGCTGCTGTCCCAGTCGCACCTGCTTGCGCGCATGCCTGAAGCGTTTCATGCCCGGACCTTGTTGCTCGATCAGTTGTCGCTGGAGGGCTACCCGGTAACCGATCCGGTCTGCATGACCGAACCGGGCAATCTGGCCTACAGCATCTACACCTCCGGGTCCACGGGCAAGCCCAAGGGCGTGTTGATCGAGCATCGAAACGTAACGGCGCTGATTGGCTGGGCGCTGACGGTCTATAGCCAACAGGACCTGTGTGGTGTGCTGGCATCTACTTCGATCTGTTTCGACCTGTCGGTGTGGGAGCTGTTCGTCACGCTGTCGGCTGGAGGCTACGCGGTGCTCGCTGCCAACGCCCTCGAGCTGCCGCACCTGGCGGCCAAAGACCGGGTGCGTCTGGTCAACACCGTGCCATCGGCGATCAAGATGCTGCTTGAGACCGGCGAACTGCCGGCGACCGTGCGCACCATCAACCTTGCTGGGGAGGCGCTGAAGCAGTCGCTGGTCGACGAGTTGTATGCGACCGGGCATGTGCAGCAGGTTTATGACCTGTACGGCCCCTCCGAGGACACCACCTACTCCACCTTTACCCTGCGTTGCGCCAATGGCAGGGCGAACATCGGCCGGCCGATTGCCAACAGTGCGGTTTATCTGCTGAGTGAGGCCGTAGCACCGGTACCGGTAGGGGTAAACGGTGAGTTGTACATGGCCGGTGCTGGGTTGGCACGGGGCTATCTCGGCCGCCCTGGGTTGACGGCCGAACGCTTCATTCCTGATCCGTTCGATGAGCAGGGCGGCGGCAGGATGTACCGCACCGGGGACCTTGCCCGTTATCAGGACAATGGGCTTATCGAGTACGCAGGTCGCATCGATCATCAGGTGAAGATCCGCGGGTTCCGTATCGAACTGGGGGAGATCGAGTCACGTCTGCAGGCTCAGGAGGCTGTCCGCGAAGCGGTCCTGTTGGCTCAGGACGGCCCAACTGGCAAACAGCTGGTAGGTTATGTGGTGCCGGTCGACGAGACCGTGATGGCCACCCTCGCGCGGCAATCAGCGCTGCGCGATGCGCTGCGTGGCCAGCTCAAGCAAACCCTGCCGGATTACATGGTGCCAGCGCAGTTGGTATTCCTTGAGGCGCTGCCGCTGACGCCGAATGGCAAGCTGGATCGCAAGGCACTACCGCAGCCCGATATCAGCCTGTTCCAAGTGGAATACCTTGAACCTCGTACTGAACTGGAGCGGGATATTGCGGCTGTCTGGGCCGGCGTGTTGAAACTAAGCAAGGTAGGGCTTACCGACAACTTCTTCGAACTCGGTGGCGACTCGATCATTTCCTTGCAGGTGGTCAGCCGTGCGCGCCAGGCGGGCATCCACTTCACGCCCAAGCAACTGTTCCAATACCAGACCGTACAAGGTTTGGCTTCGGTTGCCCGGTGTGCGGACAACGTTGTCATCGACCAGGGTGCAGTCACCGGCACCACGCCGCTGACTCCGGTTCAACACTGGTTCTTCGATCAGGCGATGGCGCAACCTCACCACTGGAACCAGTCGGTGCTGCTGGCACCAAGCGTGAGCATTGATCCGCAGTATCTGGCTACGGCGCTGCAACGCGTGCTGCAGCAGCATGACGCCCTGCGCCTTGGTTTCGATCAGGCAGCCGGACAGTGGCAAGGCACGTTCAATGAGGTCGATACGCAGGGCATCCTGTGGGATCGCTCGTTTAGCGACATGGACTCGCTTTTGCACGCAGCCGGTGAGGCGCAGCGCAGTTTCGCGCTCGGCGGCCCGTTGGTGCGGGTGCTACTGGGCACGCTGCCGCAGGGTGAACAGCGACTGCTATTGGTCGTCCATCACCTGGTCGTTGACGGTGTGTCATGGCGCGTGCTGCTGGAGGACCTGCAGCAGGCCTACCTGGCAGCCTCGGCCGGCCAGCCTGCCGAACTGCCTGCCAAGACCAGCGCCTACAAGGCGTGGGCCGAACGGTTGCAGGCTTATGCCAAGAGTGCCGATCTGGCCCAGGAGCTGACCTACTGGCATGCACAACTGCAACATGCTGATGATGATTTGCCCCGTGATCATCAGCAAGGTGGCAATCAAGTAAGTCACGCCGCCTATGCGAGCACCCATCTGGACGCGGAGTGGACCCGCAAGCTTCTGCATGAAGCGCCCATGGCCTACCGTACCCAGATCAACGACCTGCTGCTTGCAGCGCTGGCGCGGGTGGTGGCTCGCTGGACCGGGCGCTCCAACGTGCTGGTACGCCTTGAAGGACATGGCCGTGAGGACGTGTTCGACGACCTGGACCTGACACGCACCGTGGGCTGGTTCACCAGTATCTATCCGGTGAGCCTGAGCGCTCAGGCGCAACTGGATAGCTCGATCAAAGTCATCAAGGAACAACTTCGGGCAGTACCCAACAAAGGTATTGGTTACGGGCTGCTGCGCTATCTTGGCAGCGATGACAGTCGGCAGGTTCTGGATAACCTGCCGCAGGGCGAAATTGTCTTCAACTACCTGGGGCAATTCGACGGCAGTTTCCAGGAAGAAGGCAGCGTCTTCACGCCTGCCAAGGAGTACGGCGGGGCCAATCAAAGCGACGATGCGCCATTGGGTAGCCTGTTGGCATTGAACGGGCAGGTTTACGCTGGCGAGCTGAAGATGGGGTGGACCTTCAGCCGGGAACTGTTCAACGAGTCGACCATTCAGCGGTTGGCTGATGAGTACGCCGAGGAACTCAAGGCGCTCATCACTCATTGCTGCCAGAGAACGAATCGTGGGGTTACCCCGTCGGATTTCCCTCTGGCGTGCTTGAGCCAGGCTCAACTGGATAGCCTGCCCGTACCCGCTGCCGATATCGCCGATATCTACCCGTTGGCACCCATGCAGCAGGGCATGTTGTTCCATACACTGTATGAGCAGGCGGCCGGCAACTACATTAACCAGCTACGGGTGGACGTGGACGGCTTGGACGTGGAGCGTTTCAGGCAGGCCTGGCTGGGGGCACTGGGTGCGCACGATATTCTGCGAACCAGTTTCGTCTGGCAGGGGGAGCTGGACCAAGCGGTGCAGATCGTGCACAAGCATGTCGAGCTGCCGTTCAAAGAACATGACTGGCGTAATCAAGCGACAGAAGATCATGCACTTGAGGCATTGGCCGAACGCGAGCGACAGCGCGGTTTTGTGTTGGATGCAGCACCTTTGCTGCGCCTGGTGCTGGTAAGGACAGCTGAAAATCGACATCACCTAATATGCACCCATCATCACATCCTGATGGATGGATGGAGTACCTCGCGTCTGTTGGGTGAAGTGCTCCAGCGCTATGTTGGCCACCATCTGCCGGCCCAGACGATGCACTATCGCGACTATATTGCCTGGTTGAAGCGCCAGGACGCTGGCGCTGCCGAAACCTTCTGGAAGGCTCAACTGGCCGAGCTGCAGGAACCCACTCGCCTGCTCCGGGCAACACGAATTTCCCCACCAGCGAGCGCTTCTGGGTATGACGCCCATCACCAAGTGTTCGATCGTGCACAGACTTTGTCGATCGAAGCCTTTGCCCGGGCTAATCGGGTCACGGTCAACACGCTTGTGCAGTCGGCATGGCTGCTGCTATTACAGCGCTACACTGGTCAGGCTAGCGTGGCTTTCGGCGCGACTGTGGCAGGTCGCCCCGCAGACCTGCCAGGCGTGGAAGAGCAGATCGGTCTATTCATCAACACCCTTCCTGTGGTGGGCACACCGCGTGCTGAGCAAACCGTCGCGGATTGGATTTCTCAGGTCCAGGCGGGCAACCTCGCAGTGCGTGAATACGAACATACACCGTTGAACGAAGTGCAACGGTGGGTTGGGCTGGGCGGTGAGTCCCTGTTCGATAACGTCTTGGTGTTCGAAAACTACCCAGTATCCGAAGCCCTGCAGCAGGGAGCACCTCAGGGGCTGCGTTTTGGTGAAGTCGCGAATCGCGAACAGACCAACTACCCGCTTACCGTGCTGGTTAACCTCGGTTCGACGCTCTCGATTCAGTACAGCTATGATCAAGCACTATGGGCCAACCCTGCCATCTGCCAGGTAGCGGAACACTTCCAGAATCTTTTGCATGCCTTGGTCCTTGATGCAACACGAGTAATCGGCGACCTGCCGTTGATGGGGGCGCAGGAGCAAGCTCTGGTCATAAAGGACTGGAACCACAGCCAGAAGAGTTTCCCAAGTGATCGTACGCTTCATCAATTGATCGAGGCCCAGGTCGAAGCCTCACCACATGCGCCCGCGCTGAGCTTTGGCGAACAGACGCTGAGCTATGATGAATTGAACCGTCGCGCCAACCAGCTGGCGCACAAGCTACGTGAGCTTGGCGTAGGCCCGGACAGTCTGGTGGGCATTGCTGTCGAACGCAGCCTGGAGATGGTCGTAGGTTTGCTGGGCATCCTGAAGGCCGGTGGCGCCTATGTACCGCTGGACCCGCAATCCCCGCAGGATCGCCTGAGCTACCTATTAGAAGACAGCGGCATTGATCTGCTGCTGACCCAGGGGCACCTGCGTGAAGCCTTGCCAATTCCTGCCGGCATCCACTGTGTGAACCTCGGCGACGCATCGCTGGCCGACTACAGCGAAGCCAATCCGCAGGTAGCTGTTTCGCCACACAACCTGGCCTATGTGATCTATACCTCGGGTTCCACTGGCAAGCCCAAAGGGGCACTGCTCGCTCACCACAACGTGGTGCGCTTGTTCGCGGCAACCCAGGATTGGTTCCAGTTCGACGCTAGCGACGTGTGGACAGTGTTCCATTCCTATGCCTTCGACTTCTCGGTCTGGGAGTTGTATGGCGCATTGCTGTATGGCGGCAAGGCCGTCATTGTCCCGCAGGATGTGGCGCGTTCTTCGCAGGACTTCCACGCCTTGCTGGTAAGCGAGAAGGTGACGGTGCTCAATCAGACACCTTCGGCGTTCCAGCAACTTATACCGATCGCCTGCGAGGCAGCACAGGCCGGCAATCAGTTGGCTTTACGTCACGTTGTGTTTGGCGGTGAGGCTCTGGATGTGAGCAGCCTCAAACCGTGGTTCGAGGTGTTTGGTGATGCCCACCCACGCATGATCAACATGTATGGGATCACCGAAACCACTGTACATGTGACCTACCGCCCGATCTGCCGGGATGACTTGAAAAATGTCGGCAGCAGCCCGATTGGCGAGGCTATTCCCGACCTGACCTGGTACCTGCTCGACGATGCTCTGAATCCGATCGTACCGGGTAGCCAGGGTGAGTTGATGATCGGTCAGGATGGGTTGGCTCGCGGTTATCACGGTCGGCCGGCATTGACCGCTGAACGCTTCGTGCCGAACCCGTTCGATACCCAAGGTGGGCGCTTGTATCGTTCGGGCGACTTGGCACGTTACTGCGGCGACGGGGTGATCGAATACCTGGGGCGGATTGACCATCAGGTGAAGATTCGCGGATTCCGAATTGAGCTGGGGGAAATCGAGGCACGTCTGCAAGACCAGGTTGCTGTGCGCCAAGGCGTGGTACTGGCCCAGGATGGCCCAAGTGGCAAACAGTTGGTGGGCTACGTGGTGCCGGCCGATAGCGCGGTCCTGGAAAGTTTCACAGCCCAGGCTTTACTGCGCGATGCCTTGCGCGAAACGCTCAAGGCGAGCTTGCCGGAATACATGGTACCGGCTCATGTGCTGTTCCTCGCCAGCTTGCCGTTGACCGGCAATGGAAAGCTGGACCGCAAGGCCTTGCCCCAAGCGGATGCGAGCCTGCTGCAGGGCGAATATGTCGCCCCGCAGAGCGCGCTTGAGCAACAGATAGCAGGTATCTGGGCCGATGTGCTGAGGCTGGACAAGGTCGGTCTGAACGACAACTTCTTTGAATTGGGTGGCGACTCCATCGTGTCATTGCAGGTGGTCAGCCGTGCGCGTCAGCAGGACATTCAGTTTACGCCCAAAGATTTGTTCCAGAATCAGACTGTGCAAGCACTGGCTGCGGTTGCGCAGCGTTCGACCAGTACAGCTATCGACCAAGGGGCAGTTATCGGCGCTACTGCGCTGTTGCCGATTCAGCATTGGTTCTTCAACGCTGATATTCCTCAGCGTCATCATTGGAACCAGTCCGTGTTGCTGATGCCGCACGAGACCTTGGCGCCGGAGCCGTTGAACAAGGCTCTGCAGGCTGTCGTGGCGCATCACGATGCGTTGCGTCTGCGCTTCGAACAGGGCAATGATGGTTGGCAGGGTTCATTCAGCGATGCCATGTGCGAAGTACTCTGGTGCCGCAAGGTCGACGATGCGCAGGCTCTGCAGCACCTGGCGGTCGAAGCCCAGCGCAGCCTTGATCTTCAACAGGGACCGTTGCTTCGGGCAGTACTGGCGGAGTTGGCTGATGGAACTCAACGGCTGCTGTTGGTAATTCACCATCTGGTGGTGGATGGCGTCTCCTGGCGCGTGCTGCTGGAGGACCTGCAACAGGCTTACCAGGCGCAGCAAGCTGGCCATCCGCTGAAATTGCAGGCCAAGACCAGTTCATTCAAAAACTGGGTCGAGCATTTGCAAGGCTATGCCACAAGCGACAGCCTGCGATCAGAACTGAGCTACTGGCAGGCGCAGTTGCAAGGGACGAGTGATGAGCTGCCCTGGGATTATCCGCACGGCAGTAACCTGGAGCGCGACTCGGCGTCGGTCAGTATCCGTCTGGACCGGGAACTCACGCGACAACTCCTGCAGGAAGCACCGGCAGCCTATCGTACGCAGATCAATGACCTGCTGCTGACCGCGCTGGCACGGGTGATCGGCCGCTGGACCGGTCGCTCCGATGTGCTGGTGCGTCTGGAGGGCCATGGACGTGAAGACCTTTTCGACGGCGTCGACCTGAGTCGCACCGTGGGCTGGTTTACCAGCGTGTACCCGGTAAAACTCAGCCCGAAAACCAGCCTTGTCGATTCGATCAAGACCATCAAGGAGCAGTTGCGAGCGGTGCCTAATAAAGGCCTCGGCCACGGTCTGTTGCGCTACCTGGGCAGCCCGGAGGCGCAGGCGACCTTAGCGGCCTTGCCGCGTGGCGAGATTGTGTTCAACTACCTCGGGCAGTTCGACGCAAGCTTCGACCAGCAGTCGGGCTTGTTCGTCCCAGCGAAGGAATATGCTGGCGCCACTCAGGACGAGCATGCACCGCTAGGCAGCCTGTTGGCCCTGAATGGCCAGGTTTACGGCGGTGAGCTGAAACTGGGTTGGAGCTTCAGTCGGGCACTGTTCGACGAGTCCACCATCCAGCGCCTTGCCGACGAGTATGCGCAAGAGCTTACGGCGCTGATTACCCATTGCAGCGAGCTTGAGCACCGTGGAGTGACGCCTTCGGACTTCCCGCTGGCCGAGCTTACACAGTTGCAGCTCGACAGCCTGCCGCTGCCTGCCGAGCAGATTGCCGATATCTATCCGCTATCGCCGATGCAGCAGGGCATGTTGTTCCATACCTTGTACGAGCAGCAGTCCGGTGACTACATCAACCAGCTGCGGGTCGATGTTCACGGCTTGGATGTGGAGCGTTTCAAGCAGGCCTGGCAGGCGGCGGTGGATATTCACGCCATCCTGCGGACCGGCTTTGTCTGGCAGGGCGAACTGGACCGGGCGGTTCAGGTGGTGCACAAGCAGGTCGTGCAAGCGCTCGTCGAGTATGACTGGCGCGGCCAGCCGGCGTTGCAGGAGGCCGTGCAAACGCTGGCTGAAAGTGAGCGACAAGCTGGCTTCGAGCTCGACCAGGTACCGTTGCAGCGTCTTACGCTGGTGCGCACGGACGACAATTGTCATCACTTGATCTACACCAACCATCACATTCTGATGGACGGCTGGAGCACCTCGCGCTTGCTGGGTGAAGTTCTGCAGCGATATGCAGGGCAACATGTACCGGCGCTGACGGCGCCCTATCGCGATTACATCGCTTGGCTGCAGCGCCAGGATGCAACGGCCGCTGAAACCTTCTGGAAGGCTCAACTGTCCACGTTGGAAGAGCCGACACGACTGTCGCAAGTGGTGCGTCACGGTGCTGGCGAGCTGCATGGCCAGGGTGAATACCATCAGGTGTTCGACTCCGCGCAGACCCAACGCATCGAGGCCTTCGCTCGCGCCAACCGGGTTACCGTCAATACCCTGGTGCAATCGGCATGGTTGCTGTTGCTGCAACGCTATACCGGGCAGTCCACTGTTTGCTTCGGCGCCACAGTGGCAGGGCGCCCGGCGGACCTGCCAGGGGTGGAGGAACAGATCGGTCTGTTCATCAATACCTTGCCGGTAATCGGGTCGCCGCGTTGCGAGCAGACTGTAGCCGAGTGGATTGCACAGGTGCAGGCGTGCAACCTGGCGTTACGCGAGTTTGAACATACGCCGCTGAATGCTGTTCAGCGGTGGGCGGGCCTCGGGGGGGAAGCACTTTTCGACAGCCTCCTGGTATTCGAGAACTACCCGGTGTCACAAGCCTTGCAGGAGGGTGCGCCAGACGGCTTGCGCTTCGGGCAGGTCGCCAACCTGGAACAGACCAACTATGCCCTCACCCTGGCGGCTACCATGGGTGAAACACTGTCGATTCAGTACAGCCATGCCCGTGCCTCTTGGGGCGATGCTGCCGTCGAGCGCCTGGCGGAGCACTTCGCAAACCTGCTGCGAGCACTGGTCGAAGATGCCAACGTAGCGATCGGAGAGTTGTCGCTCCTGGGGGGCGCCGAACGCCAGTTGCTGCTCGATGACTGGAATCGCAGCGAGGCAATTGCCTTGTCGGGCCAATGTGCCCATCAACGCTTCGAGGCGCAAGCCAATGAGCGGCCGAATGCTGTGGCGCTGGTATTCGGTGAGCAGCAACTGAGCTACCGTGAACTGGACGTGCAAACCAATCGTTTGGCCCACCTGCTGATCGCGCGTGGGGTTACCGCCAACAGCCTGGTTGGGGTCGCTGCGGAGCGTGGCCTTGCGCTTGCCGTCGCATTGATCGCCATTCACAAGGCGGGAGCAGCCTACGTGCCGCTCGACCCTGAGTATCCGCAGGATCGCCTGGCCTATCTAATCAAGGACAGCGGTATTGGATTGCTGCTGGCAGATGCAGTGTCCATGAAGCGACTGCCGGTTCCTGCCGACCTGCCTTGTGTTGGCCTCGAACCTGGAACGCGGTGGTTGGAAACATTCAGCGCCGCGCCCCTGCAATGCGCGGTCACGCCGGACAGCCTGGCCTATGTCATCTACACCTCCGGCTCCACCGGTATGCCTAAAGGCGTGGCCATACCTCATCATGCCCTCTCGGTTTTCTGCGAGGTCGCTAGCGGCTACTCGCGGCTGACTGCCGATGACCGGGTGCTCCAATTCGCCACGTTCAGCTTTGACGGATTCATCGAGCAGTTCTTCCCGCCATTGTCCCGTGGGGCGTGCGTGGTGATGCGTGATCAGCAGCTCTGGGACACCGACACCTTCAGCGAGCAGGTCATACGTCATGGCGTCACGGTGGCCGATTTACCGGCGGCCTACTGGCGTCTGCTGGCGCTGGATCGACGTGAACCGCAAGCCTATGGCCAGTTGAAGCAGATCCATGTCGGTGGTGAAGCTGTCGCACTAGATGGTCTGCAGGCGTGGCTGGCAGATGGCCCGGCGAATGTGCGGCTGCTCAATACTTATGGGCCGACCGAGGCCACTGTGGTTGCCACGACTTATGACTGCTCGAGACTGGCGCAAGCACCCTTGCCGGAGAGCGGGGTACCGATTGGTCGCGCAATTGGCGGGCGGGTGATGCGGGTGCTGGATGACAGCCTGTCGCCTACACCGATCGGTGTTCCGGGGGAGTTGTACATCGGTGGCGATGGCTGCCTGGCGCGCTGTTACCACCAGCGCCCGTCGCTGACTGCCGAACGGTTCATCCCTGACCCGCTGGCTGAAAAAGGTGGCGCACGGTTGTACCGCACGGGTGACCTGGGTTATTTCGATGAGCAGGGTGAACTTGCCTATCGTGGCCGCGCCGATCATCAGGTCAAGGTACGCGGTTTCCGCATCGAGCTTGGTGAGGTCGAACAACATCTGCAAGCGCATCCACAGGTGCGCGAGGCGGCGGTGATTGCCGTGGATCATGCTGGCGGCAAACAGCTGTGTGGTTATGTAGTGCCAGCGGAGGGTGCGCCCGATGAACCTGCATTGCGCGACGCGTTAAGGGAGTCGCTCAAGAGCAGCTTGCCGCACTACATGGTTCCGAGCTACCTCATAGTGCTAGATAAGATGCCCATGACGCCGAGTGGGAAGCTTGACCGCAAGCGTCTGCCTAGCGTCGATCAAAGCCAGTTGCACAACCAATACGTGGCGCCCTGTAATGAGATTGAGCAGAACTTGGCGGATATCTGGGCGGCTGTACTCAAACTCGAAAAAGTTGGGGTCACCGATAACTTCTTCGAGCTAGGGGGCGACTCGATCATTTCCCTGCAGGTTGTAAGTCGGGCCCGCCAGGTCAGTATCCAATTCTCTGCGAAAGAGTTGTTCCAGCATCAGACGGTACGCCAACTGGCGGCTGTCGCACGCCGTGAAGAGGGGACATCGATCGACCAAGGCCCTGTCACCGGGTCTAACGCGTTGACGCCCATCCTGCAGTGGTTCTTTGAGGAGGACATTCCATCACGTCACCACTGGAACCAATCGGTGCTGCTCAAGACCCGAGAGCCTGTGATGGCCGAGTGGTTGGAAGCTTCGTTGCGAACATTGCTTACGCATCATGACGCGCTGCGTCTGCGTTTTGCATCACAGCAGGGCAGTTGGCAGGCGCAGTTTGCCACTGACACCGATCAGGATTTGGTGTGGGTGCGCAGGCTGGAAACGGCACAAGAGCTTGCTCCATTACTGGAGCACGCCCAGCGCAGTCTGGATCTGGCACAAGGCCCGTTATTGCGAGCAGTGCTGATCGAAATGCCGGATGCTACACAGCGAATACTTCTGGTGATCCATCACCTCGTGGTTGATGGCGTGTCGTGGCGGATACTGTTAGAAGACTTGCAGCAAGCCTATAAATCACAAGGCACCGGACAGCCGCTGACGCTGCCAGCGAAGACCAGCTCGTTCAAGGCATGGGCTGAGCGTCTGCAGGCATATGCCACAGCCCCCGTACTGCAAGAGCAATTGAATTATTGGCAAGACCAGTTGCGAAATGTGGACGATGCGCTTCCTTGTGATCACCCCCAAGGCAGTAATCAGATCAAGTGTGCCACCAGCGTAAGCAGTCGACTCGATGCTGAGTGGACGCGAAAGCTGTTGCAGGATGCACCCGCAGCCTACCGGACGCAGATCAATGATCTTCTACTAACAGCCTTGGCCTGCGTGGTCGGACGATGGACTGGACGCTCCAACGTGCTGGTACGCCTGGAAGGCCATGGTCGCGAAGATATATTCGACGACGTTGACCTGAGCCGTACGGTCGGCTGGTTTACCAGCATGTACCCGGTCCGTCTCAGCCCGCAGCTGAAAATCGACAACTCGATCAAGGCCATCAAGGAACAACTGCGCGCAGTGCCAGACAAGGGGCTGGGCTACGGCCTGCTACGTTATCTTGGGGGCGAGGAATGCGCGGCGACGCTGGCGGCATTACCGCAGGGCGAAATCGTCTTCAACTATCTGGGACAGTTCGACGGCAGCTTCGATGAGCCATCAGGGTTATTCGTGCCGGCCAAAGAAAATGCGGGCTCTACGCAGGACCCGAACTCGTCTCTAGGTAGCCTGCTGACTTTGAATGGTCAAGTGTTCGGGGGGGCGCTGGAGCTTTCCTGGTCCTATAGCCGCGAGCTGTTCGATGAATCGACCATCCAGGGGCTGGCAGATGCGTATACCGAGGAATTGAAAGCGCTGATCGCACATTGCTGCCAGAAGCCGCATCAAGGCGCGACCCCATCGGACTTCCCGCTGGCCGGCCTTACACAGGCACAGATGGACAGCCTGCCTGTGCCTGTGGCGCAAGTAGCCGACATCTATCCGTTGTCACCGATGCAACAAGGCATGTTGTTCTACAGCGGTCAGGGTGGCGAAACGGGGCTTTACATAAACCAGACTTCGGTCGCTGTCGAAGGGTTGGAAGTCGAGCGATTCGTTGAAGCGTGGAATCAAGTGATTGCGCGTCACGATATTCTGCGCACCGGATTCTGGTCGTCTGCGCAGTTGGGACACCCCCTGCAGATTGTTCATCGACAAGTGGACTTGCCTGTACGCGTACTCGATTGGCGGGACCGGGATGCTGCCGAAAGCGCGCTGCAAGTGCTGGTAGATGGCGATGCGGCGCAAGATTTCGACATGCTGCGGGCGCCATTGATGAGGGTGACACTGGTGAGGCTGGACGATCAGCGGATGCAGCTGATCTGGACGCGCCACCATATTTTGATGGACGGTTGGAGCAATTCACGTCTGCTGGGTGAAGTGTTCCAGGCTTACCATGGCCAAGCCTTGGTGGGGGCTGCTGGGCGCTTCGGTGAATACATTCGTTGGCTTGAAGCACAATCGCAGAAGGAACTGGAGACGTTCTGGACGGCCAAGGTGAGCCAGATTGAAAGCCCGACACTGCTCGCCCAGGCAGTATTACCAAGGCCGGACTCCGACTTGTCAGGGCACGCGGCGCTTTACTTGCATTGGGATTTAGAGCGTACGGAGCGGCTGCGCTTGACAGCGCAAGGCCTACGTGTGACGCCCAACACGCTTGTGCAGGCAGCTTGGCTGCTGCTGTTGCAGCGCTACAGCGGACAAGAGGCAGTATGCTTTGGTGCCACTGTAGCTGGTCGGCCAGCCAGCCTGCCAGGTGCTGACGAAATGCTGGGCTTGTTCATCAATACCTTGCCTGTGGTGCAAGCACCTGCTGCCCAGCAGCGAGTCTGTGACTGGTTACAGCAACTGCAGAGCTACAACCTGGAACTACGCGATCATGAGCATGCGGCGTTGTCCAATGTTCAGCGTTGGGCCGGGCGCCCAGGCCAGGCATTGTTCGACAGCATTCTGGTGTTCGAGAACTACCCAATCGATGAGCGCTTGAACAGTAGCAGCAACAACGCTCTGCAATTTGGTGAGGCCAACGATCGCGATGTCACAAACTATGCGATGGATCTGGCTGTGCACCTGACTGATACCTTCTCGGTCGAATTCATGTACTTACGCGACAGTTTCAGTGAGGCCGGTACTGCTGCGATTCGCGATAGTTTCGAGTGCTTGCTCAACGCGATTCTGGCGAATCCGCAGGCTACCGTGGGTAGCCTGGACATGCTTAGCCCTGCCCAGATAAAGCAAGCCAGCCAGCGCAACGAGTTGCACACGAACCCAGTCGACATGCCGCTTTTGGCCAAGCGCATCTGCGCGCAGGCTCAGGCACAGCCTGACGCAGTGGCGCTGATCTGCGGCGAGCAGCAACTGACCTACAGCGAACTGGAGGAACGCGCTAACCGTCTTGCCCACTACTTGATAGCGTTGGGTGCCAAACCTGAAACAACGGTGGGTGTTGCACTGGAGCGCTCGGTGGAAGTGATCATCGCTTTCTTCGCAGTGATGAAAACCGGTGCTGCTTATGTGCCTCTGGACATCGATTACCCTCAGGATCGACTGCAGTGGATCGTCGAAGATTCGGCAATGCACTTGCTGCTGACCAGTAGTGGTTTGCGTCAGCGCTTCACCGAGGTGGCGCAATGTGTAGAACTGGACCTTTTGGACACGGTGGGCCTCACGGCGAGCGTGCCGCAGGTGCAGGTGCAAGATGACAATCTTGCCTACCTGATCTACACCTCCGGTTCGACCGGTAAGCCCAAAGGCGTGGCGGTCAGCCATGGGCAGATCCGCATGCATTGCCTGGCCATTGCCAAACTCTACGAGATGGATGAACGCACGCGCGAGTTGCTGTTCATGTCATTCGCTTTTGATGGTGCTCAAGAGCGTTGGTTGTCGACGCTGACGTCGGGTGGATGCCTGGTCATTCGCGAAAACCGCCTCTGGACCGCTGAAGAGACGTGGCAAGTGTTGCATGCACAACGCATCGATATCGCTTGCTTCCCTCCGGCCTATCTCCAGCAGTTGGCAGAGTTCGGCGAAACCCAACAGCAAGCAGCACCACCTGTTCGGATCTACTGTTTCGGTGGCGATGCGGTGCCAGATGCCTTGTTCGAGTTGGTCAAACGCACATTGCGTCCGCAGTACTTGACCAATGGCTACGGACCGACAGAAACGGTGGTAACACCCTTGCTGTGGAAAGTGTCGGCAGAACAGTCCTGTCAGGCGGTGTATGCACCGATCGGTGAGCGGGTCGGCGAGCGAACCTTGCACGTCTTGGACCAGAACCTGAACCCATTGCCTGATGGTGTGGCCGGCGAGTTGTATATTGGGGGCCATGGACTGGCGCGTGGTTATCACCAGCGTGCGGCGCTCACCTCCGAACGCTTTGTCGCGGACCCGTTCGCCGTGGGTGCACGCCTTTATCGTACAGGTGACCGAGTTCGCAGGCGTGCCGATGGCGTTATCGATTTCATTGGCCGCCTGGACAACCAACTGAAAATACGTGGCTTCCGAATCGAACCGGGCGAGATCGAAGCACGTCTGCGCAATCAGGTGGATGTCCGCGACGCGGTGGTTGTTGCGCGTGAAGGCGCCATCGGCAAACAACTCGTAGGCTATGTGGTAAGTGGCGCTCAGGCAGCCACTGCTACGCAGCTTCGTGAAGCTTTGCGGTGCGAGCTACCTGACTACATGGTACCCGCGCAGATTGTGGTACTGGAGGCGATGCCGCTTACACCGAACGGCAAGATTGACCGTAATGCGTTGCCGGCGCCCGACTTTGTCGGCCATAGGATGCACCTTCCTCCGCGCAACAACGTAGAGCAGGCCTTGGCGCAGATCTGGCAAGAGGTGTTGAGCGTTGATCAGATCGGCATCAATGACAACTTCTTCGAGCTGGGTGGCGATTCTCTGCGGGTGTTGAAAATGCTGTCCAAGGTTCGCTCGCATGTCGGTCTGCATTTGGATCTGAAGCTACGCGATGTGATGGCAAAGCCGACTATTGGTGAGCTGTCGGGCTACTCAAGCGTAGAGGTGGATCTTGACCCCGTGCTGTTACTCAATGCTCGTGTTGAGACGGCTACGCCGCTTTTCTGTCTGCATGCAGGCTTTGGCACTGTATTTGACTACGAGCCACTGGCGCGTCGTCTAGAAGGTGTGTGCAGTGTGTATGGCGTGCAGTGCCGTATGTTGCTTGATCGTCAGTGGAAGGACGAGTCTCTTCAGGCGATGGCCATCGATTATGCGCAGTACATCCGTCAGAAACAGCCAGAAGGGCCGTATCGACTTGCAGGCTGGTCATTGGGTGGCACGCTCGCAATATTGGTGGCTCAGGAACTGGAAATCCAAGGCGAGACAGTTGCAATGCTTGGTCTGGTGGACAGTTTTGTTCCTCAAGCAACTGATGATCAGACGGCAGAGGATTGGAGCGATGACTTGCACGGCTTCCTCAGCGTGTTGCTGGGCGTTTCCAAGGACGCGCTGGAGGTTCCACCTGTACCCGCTGGCATGGGGGGCGCGTCACTGCAGCTGCTTATTGAGGAGATTCGTTCTAACCCGCTCGGGCAATCTATGTACGCCGATATCGACAGCTCTGAACTGGCTCATACGTTCGAGGTGGCGATGCGTTTGAAAGCGTTGTCGCTCAACATTTCAAGCTTGCCTCGGCTCAAGGCTCGTGCGACATGCTGGTGGGCGGGGCATGTGACGCCTGCATGGAACATCACTGTTCGCACAAGTCAGTCGGTGGCTGCAGGGCATTACGACATTCTCAAGCATGCTGACGTAATTGAGGGCTTAGCGGCGCAGTGGTTGTTGGAGGGCTCCATCATCGATTGAGCGAGGTTGATTGATTTATCCAGCGTCAATTGACATGGCCCCGATCCCGCACCTTGAGGTTGCGGGTTCGGGGCCATGTGCTTTTTAGGCACCACGAAAAACGAGAGCAATCCACTAGCACAGCAGAGTGATTGGCTATGGAACGGACAGTGTCTTATGAATTTCGCGGGCACGCTCGTTAAGCGCTTGCTGTGAGCTCCCCGCAGCCTGACGTCACTAAAGTCCTATCGCATGGCAAGCAAGCTCAGGTGAGGCGGCGCTTGGTGGGGAGGATTTTAGTGCGCGGCCTTTCGAACAGTCGACACAGTAACAGGAGGGATTGATAAAGAGAGGACGAGAGGATCAGAGAGGGGGTAGAGCAGCAGAGTATGGCCAGACCCAGGAGCAAGCCCAGGTTCTGGCCAACGAGCCTCAGAAGTCGTAGCGCAGTGTTACCGTGGCGTTGCGTGGTGCCCCGTAATGACCATAACTGCCAGCCATGCCAGCGTAGTACTTCTTGTCGAAAATATTATTGACGTTCAAGGTGGCGGCAAGGCTCTCATTGATCCGGTAGCGCGCCATCAGGCTGGTGACGAAGTAGTCATCCTGGGTCACATGGCTGTTGTAGCGGGCAAAGTTCAGCGTGGATTTCGAGTTCCAGTTCACACCACCGCCCAGGGTCAGTTTTTCCCACTCGCCAGGCAGTCGGTAAGTGTTCCAGAAGCGGAATGTGTCCATCGGTAGTTGCGGGGTCAGGCGCTTGCCGTCAGCATCTTCGGTGCGGGTATGACTATAGCCGGTAAAGACATTCCAGCCTGGCAGCACTTCGCCCGACAATTCTACGTCCACACCTTTGGTTTCTGCACCGTCAACTGCGCGAGAAGCGATGAGACCACCCGAGTCAGGAACCACTTCATTGGTCGACTCGGCCAGGTTGTCTCGCTTGACCATGTACAACGCAATGTTGGCGTTCAGCCGGCCCTCGAGGAACTCACCTTTCCAACCTAACTCGTAGTTCTTTCCGACTTCAGGATCAAGCGGTTTGCCTGTGATATCTACGTTATTCTGTGGCTTGAAAATGTCGGTGTAGCTGGCATAGACGGATTGCTCATTCGTCAGGTCATAGACGATGCCTGCATACGGCGTGACGACACCGCGTTCTACCATTTTGTAAGGCGCGGGTTCATTACCAATACGCCACAGGGCGTAGTCGAACCGATAATTGGACGCCCGTGCCCCGAGAATCAGATGCAGATCATCGGTCAAATTAAAGCGGCTCGCCACAAAATAGCCGGACTGGCGGTTGGAAATATTGTACTGAATGCCGGGAATGATTTCGTCATCACCCGGTTTGGGGGTCTGGTTATCCCAATCGTAAAAATTGATATCCACATCGGGTCCAGAATCACCCCGGTGTTTATTTTCGTACTCGAGATAGTTATACCCAACTATCAGTTCGTGTGTTTGCCCCAACAGTTGGAATGGCCCCTGGAGCGTGGCGTCGACGCCTTTTTGGTGCTGTTTGGCAGTCACGATACCTGCGCTGATTTCGGTTGAACCATCGAGCTCCAGATAAGAGCGGTTGGTCGTAGTCGAGTAATAGGATGAAAACGAATCACGGTCAACATCCATGTAGGCAGCCGCCAGCTTGAATTGCCAGTCGTGGGCCAATTGCTGCTCAAGGCCAAATGTGTAATTGGTCGTCGTGTAATCGTCGTAACCCCAACGTGCATCAGAACTGGTCGAGCGGGAAAAGTTTGTGGGTTGGCCGTTGGTGTAAATGATAGGTACACCCGGTGCACCGTTGACTTTGTAAGTCTGGCGATCAATCCCGAACCGAGCCACTGTGGTGTCTGTTACATCAGCTTCAACAACACCGTACAAGACATCTCGGTCTTGCGTGTACCAGTCCATGAACGTGTGGTTGTCCTGCTTGGCGGCAAAGAAGCGCCCCCGAACTCGACCGTCATCCGTCAGCGGGCCAGAGACGTCAGCTTCTGCGCGGTAGTAGTCCCAAGAGCCAACGCCTGCCTGAATGTGAGATTTGAATTCGCGTGTTGGACGCTTGCGGATCACGTTGACCACGGCACTGGGGTCACCTGCCCCCGTCATCAGGCCGGTTGCGCCACGGACGATTTCGATACGGTCGTACAACCCCACGTCCATAAGCGTACTGGGCATGTTACGCGTCTGGTTATCCTGATAGGTCGTCACACCATCAAACTGATAGATATTGATAGCGCTACCGCGAGAATAAATGTTGAAGCGTTCGCCACCATCCTGCGACATGGTGATGCCAGGGGTCTGGGTCAGGACCTCGTTCATGCTGCCCAGATGCTGGTCGTCCATGCGTTGACGCGTAACCACTGTAATGGTCTGGGGCGTTTCGCGAATAGAAAGGTTCATCTTGGTGGCCGTGCTGGTAACTCCCGTTGTGTAGGAGCCCGTTCCTTCCGTGGTTTCGCCCAGCCCGGCACTGTTCACATTGGTCGCTGACAGTTCGATTTGGCCGTCTTTTGCCGCCGCGCTGGCCGTCACGGTCACGGTATTACCATCAATCTGATACCGCAGCCCCGTCCCCTGCAACAGAATCCGCAACGACGACGCAAGATCATGCCGCCCCTTCAGCGCCGAAGACCGCAGCCCGCCAATGTCTTCCGGGCTGTACAGCAGCTGCGTATCCGTCTGCTTGGCCAGCGCCTGCAGCGCGGAGTTCATCGACTGCGCCGGGATATCCAGCGTCCACTCCTGCGCCTGCACCTGGAAAACCAGCGCACTAGACAGCGCCAGGCCCATGCCGATGCGTGACAGCGCACGCTGGGGACGAAGCGAATGACGAATCAGTAAGGCTTTGGCGAGCGGGTTGAGCGCACTGGGCAAGGGCTTGGACATCGGGTTGCGTTCTCGTTGGCAGAGGGGTTTTTTTCTATGTGCTGTATGTGACGCAGCACCTGCGAAAAACCGGAACGATTCTTATTGACTGCTTTTTTCGCAGGCGCAGCGTTAACCGTGTCACACGTTTCAGAGTTCGCGTGCTACGCGGAAACCGAGGAAGTCACCCCGGGTGGTTTTCAGCCGGTCATTGCGGTTGGCCGAGCGCGAGAAGATCGGTGGCTCACCCCAGTCGTTGCCGCGCATGTGCGCGCGGATGCACGTGGGGTCCTGGACCCAGGCGCTGCCGTCGCTGGGGGCGCCTTCGTAGCTTTCGTGGTAGCAGTCGGCGACCCATTCGTAGACGTTGCCGTGCATGTCGTACATGCCGAAGGCATTGGCCGGGTAGCTGCCCACGGGGGCGGTGAAGGTGTAGCCATCGCGGGGGCCATAGGTGTTGGCGTGCTTGCTGATTTCGTACTTGCCCGGCTCATCGAAGGGGAAGGGGAACGGGCCGGTGGAGCCGCCGCGGGCGGCGTATTCGCGTTCGGCCTCGCTGACCATGCGGTACGGCTTGCCGGTTTTTTTCGCCAGCCATGCGCTGTAGGCCTGGACTTCGTCATAGTCGACGCACACCGCAGGTTGGCGAGCGGTTTGTTTGTAGGTTGGCTTGCTGGCCTCGCACCAGCGGCCGGGGCGGTCGTCGCCGCTCTTGATGACGGTGCCGGTGGCCTTGATATAAGCGTCCAGCTCGCCAGCGGTGACCTGGTAGCGGCTCATGGCGAATGGCTTGGCAAAGGTCACGGTATGCAGCGGGCCTTCGTCGGGCTGGCGGCCGACTTCGTCGTCGGGGGCGCCCATCACGTAGCTGCCGGCGGGCAGCACTACCATCTCTGGGCAGTCCTTGCAGTCCTGGAATACGTCACCTGGCTTGGCCGCGTGGGCGTAGGCGCTGACCAGCAGCAGGCAGGTGATCTGGGCTGGCCGGTAGAGCCAGGTTTTTGCGTTCATTGGGGGTCCTCGGAGCGGGTGAATGCGTGCGGCGTTTCGCATTCAGACGAGCCAAGGCGGTGAAAAATTAACCAGCGGCCGCCCCTGCATCGGTCGGTTTAGCGAGTTGCCAACCAGAAAACGCCGGGCTATAGTCCAGGCCATTGATCTCATCCGAAGACCTGTTCATGCCTGCCATCCCTTCCACCACATGCTTTGCCCTCGCGCCAGTCGCGGGCAGTGTCGTGCGTGGCAGCCAGCAGCCGGCCATGATCAGTCACTACCCACCACCTGTCAGTGGCGTTGTAGGCGGCGTAGCTCCGCCTCGCTGCGTGGTCGTGCTGGGCTGATCGGCTTTTTGCCGCATCCCACCGCACCCGCAACCTACTGAACACGGTCGGCTACTTCCCTCGCTGAAAGTTACGCCCTCCGTTCGGCTTATTCGCCCGAAAGGTGGCACTACATGTCTGTCATTTCCAAAGCATCCGTGGCCTCGGCGGCCACCACCAGCCTGTTCGTCCTGCTGTGGAGCAGCGGGGCAATCGTCTCCAAGCTGGGCCTGGCGCACGCCAGCCCGTTCGCCTTCCTGCTGTTGCGCTCGGCGCTGGCACTCGCCGGCCTGTTGCTGATCGGCCCGTTGCTGGGCTTGCGCTGGCCGCGCAGTCGCGGGGCGATTGTGCGCGCCCTGGGCACCGGCTGTGTGCTGCTGGGGGCCTATCAGATCTTCTATCTGTTGGCGCTCAATACCCATGTCACCCCCGGCGTCATGGCCACGGTGATGGGGGTGCAGCCGATCCTAACCGTGGTACTGATGGAGCGTCAGCGCTCCTGGAGCCGGTTGTTCGGCCTGGGGTTGGGCCTTGCCGGGCTGGTGATGGTGGTCTATCAGAGCATCAACCTTGGCGGGGTGTCCCTGGCCGGCATGCTGTTTGCGCTGCTGGCGTTGGGCAGCATGACCTTTGGCTCGATCCTGCAAAAACGCATCACCGACAACCCCATGGGCACGCTGCCGCTGCAGTACCTGGCAGGGTTTGCCCTGTGCGCGCTGTTCGCGCCGTT
Organism: Pseudomonas sp. SWRI68; assembly: GCF_014269165.1. Classification (NCBI taxonomy): domain Bacteria; kingdom Pseudomonadati; phylum Pseudomonadota; class Gammaproteobacteria; order Pseudomonadales; family Pseudomonadaceae; genus Pseudomonas; species Pseudomonas sp. SWRI68. Next base: position 40,590 of record NZ_JABWRU010000008.1, read on the forward strand.
GCAGCCGTTGCAGGTGCAGTGGAGCGGTGGTTTCGTCGGTGCGCTGTTGTGGATGGGGCTGGTGGTGTCGTTGCTGGCGACCTTGCTGCTGTATCGCCTGATCGCCAAGGGCAACCTGGTCAACGTCACCAGCCTGTTCTACCTGGTGCCTGCGGTGACGGCGGTGATGGACTTCCTGATCTTCGGTAACCGCCTGGCACCGCTGAGCCTGCTGGGGATGGGGCTGATCGTGGTGGGCTTGCTGTTCGTGTTCCGCAAGCCGGCTGCGCAATTGGCCGAGGCGTAAGCCTTCAGCGGAATTCTTCGGGGATGGTGTGCCGTAGCACGCCTTCCTCGAAGTCCAGCAGGTCGGCTTCGCGCTGGGTCAGCAGGTAGTAGAGCAAGGTGTCGAGCGAGCGCTGTGTGGCGACTTCGACAGCGAGCATCCTCACTGCCTGTTCCGCTTCGCAGTTGCAGCCGAAATCCTCCAGTGCCGTGCGCACTTGGTCGAGGGTTTCCGGTGGCTTGACGATGACCCGGAACACCGAGCGGCCGCCGCTGCTGCGCAAGGCGTCGAACCAGGTTTCACCTGCTTCGTCCCGTGTGCCAATGATGTCGCCCGGTGCAATGCCGTAGACATAGAACGGGATGTTGTCGACTTCGTAGCCGCCCTCTGTTTCCTTGGCCCACAGGCCCTCGACCGAGGCGGGCGGGTAGCCGTCCGCGTCCTGCTGCAGGCGGAACAACACCTTCTTGTATGCATCGCTCATCGTGGCTCCTGCTTTATTTACGTGTCGGGCGCAGCACCAGCCACAGGGCGGCGCCAATCAGCAGGCCGCCGTACAGGTGCGCCATCGACAGCGGCTCGTCCAGCAACCACGCGCCCCACAACACACCGAATACCGGGATCAGGAAGGTCACGGTGCTGGCCTTGACCGGGCCGATTTCTTCCAGCAGACGGAAGTACAGGATATACGCGAATGCGGTGCACAGCAGGCCCAACCCGAGCAGCGACAGCCACACGTTCCAGCCACCCCAGCTGGCAGGTGGCTGGGTCAGTGCGCTCCAGGCGAACAGCGGGCTCAGCAGCAAGGTTGCGCCGAGCATGCTGCCCAGGGCCGAAAGGCGGCTGTCCAGGCCGCTGACCCAGCGGCGGGCGAGGAAGCCGGCAAAACCATAACAGGTGGTGGCCGCCAGGCAGGCGAGGGCGCCTTGCAGCAGGGCCATGTCCAGGGCGACGGGGCCGGCGCCGCTGAGGATGCCGACGCCGAACAGGCCCAGGAAGATGCCGCAGAGTTTGGGCAGGGTCATCGGTTCGCGGAAGAACAGCACGCCGATCAGCACGCCCATCAGCGGTGTGGTGGCGTTGAAGATCGCCGAGTAGCCGGCGGGCAGTACTTGCGCGGCCACGGAGTAGAAAGTGGCCGGGATGCCCGAGTTGATCATGCCCAATACCAGGCAGGCGCCGAGTTTGCCCTGGAAGTCCCAGCGTACCCGCGCGGCGGCGAGGATGGCGATCAGCCCCAGGCAGGCAATCGACACCCGGAAAAACGCAGTCGGCACGGTGCCGAGTTCGGGGGCGATGATGCGCATGAACAAAAAGCTCGCCCCCCAGACAGCGGCAAGGGTCAGCAGGCGGGCTAGGGCGATGGGGCTCACAACGGTCTCCGGGGTTTGGGCAGGGCGCGAGTTTACGCCAGGGGGGAGCGGGATTCTTGTGCTTTCTTGCGCAGTGAATCGGTGCGCGCCCTTTCGCGGGCAAGGGACCGGCTAAGCTGTGTATCTCACCCTGCAACGAGATGCCTCGCATGCACCAGCACTGGCCCGCCGGCGAAATCGCCCGGATGATCCTCGACGGCTTCGATGACTACCGCGAGCACTTTCGGCGCATCACCCTTGGTGCCCGTGAGCGCTTCGAGCAAGCGCGCTGGCAAGACATCCAGCGCGCAGCAGCGGCGCGTATCAACCTGTATGAAGAGAAGGTGGCCGAGGCCAACGGCTGGCTACGCCAGCGCTTCGCCGAGGATGTATTGCTGGAGGTGGAGCAGTGGCCGCTGGTCAAGAGCGCCTACATTCGCCTGATCGACCCACGGCTCGACGATGAGTTGTCCGAGACCTGGTACAACTCGCTGTTCTGCAGCCTGTTCAGCCATGACCAGATCAGCGACGGCTGCATGTTCATCCACACCACCCGGCCGTCGATGCGCAGCCACGAGCGCGCCGCGCAAACCCGCACCTACGCACTTGGCGATGGCCTCAAAGGCTTGCTGCGGGCGATCTTCGCCGACTACCCGTTCGATGTGCCCTATGGTGACCTGGAAGGCGACCTGACGCGCCTGGAAGAACAACTGCGCGAATGCCTGCCGGACTGGGTGTGCAAAGACCCGGCCCTGGCGGTCGAGTTGTTCTCGCCGGTGCTGTACCGCAACAAGGGCGCTTACCTGGTCGGCCGCCTGTACACCCCCGACGAGCAGTGGCCGTTGGTGATCCCCTTGCTGCACCGCGAAGGCCATGGCATCGAGGCCGATGCGCTGATCACCGACGAGGCCGAGGTGTCGATCATCTTCTCCTTCACCCGGTCTTATTTCATGGTCGATGTGCCGGTGCCGGCGGAGTTCGTCAACTTCCTCAAGCGCATCCTGCCGGGCAAGCACATTGCCGAGCTGTACACCTCGATTGGTTTCTACAAGCATGGGAAGTCGGAGTTTTACCGGGCGTTGATCAACCACCTGGCCAGCAGCGACGACCGTTTCATCATGGCCCCGGGGGTGCGCGGGATGGTCATGAGCGTGTTCACCCTGCCGGGCTTCAATACGGTGTTCAAGATCATTAAGGACCGGTTCGCGCCCTCGAAGACGGTCGACCGCGCCACCGTGATCGACAAGTACCGCCTGGTGAAGAGTGTCGATCGGGTAGGGCGCATGGCCGATACCCAGGAATTCGCTGATTTCCGCTTTCCGCAGAGCAAGTTCGAGCCGCAGTGCCTGGCCGAGTTGCTGGAGGTGGCGCCGTCCACGGTCGCGTTGGAGGGTGACACGGTGCTGATCCGCCACTGCTGGACCGAGCGGCGCATGACGCCCCTCAACCTGTACCTGGAACACGCCAGTGAAGGGCAGGTGCTCGAGGCGCTGGAGGATTATGGCCTGGCCATCAAGCAACTGGCGGCGGCGAATATCTTCCCCGGCGACATGCTGCTGAAGAACTTCGGCGTCACCCGCCATGGCCGGGTGGTGTTCTACGACTATGACGAGATCTGCTTTCTGACCGAGGTGAACTTCCGCCATATTCCACCGCCGCGCTACCCGGAGGACGAGATGTCGGGCGAGCCGTGGTACTCGATCGGGCCGCATGATGTGTTCCCCGAGGAGTTTCCGCCGTTCCTGTTTGCCGATATGGGCCAGCGGCGGCTGTTCAGCCGGTTGCATGGGGAGTTGTATGACGCGGATTACTGGAAGGGGCTGCAGGCGACGATTCGTGAGGGGAGGGTGATCGATGTGTTTCCGTATCGGCGCAAGTTGCGGTGAACCCGGGGCCGCTTTGCGGCCCCAGCATGTCAGCCCTTCAAACACTTCAACTCACTGAAGTCAGTCCGCACCTTGCCCAGCCGCTGCTGCAGCAACTGGCGCTGCGCTGGGGTACTCAGTTGCATCAGGTCGACCAGCAACGTGCGCGCCTGTTGCTCGGTGTTCTGGTAGGCCATGCGATATGCCGGCGTCCACAGGCTCTCCTTGCGCTGTAGCAATTGCGCCAGGCGTGGTTCGAAGCTGGCGTCGCTACGCTGGTCCATTGCCAGCACCAGCTGTTGCTGCCAATGCGCGCGGTTGGCGATCCACTGGCGGTTCTGGTCGCCCAGCGCCTGTGACCAGGCTTGCACCCGCAGCCGCTGCGCCGCACTGAGCTCACCCAACCACGGCGTCAGGCGTTTTTCCATGCGTTCGGTACGGCGGGCAATCTGCTTGGGCAAGGGCGTGTCGACATACTTCTTTTGTCGCTCGCTGATGTCGTCGCGGAATGCCTGGCGCATTTCTGCCACCTGGGCGTCGCTCATGCCACGTAACAATTCGGTAGCGGAAGGGGTGATCTCTTCGGCTACACGGCCTATGGCCGCGCGCGCTTCGCGGGTGCGTTGCTGCAACGCCTGGTCGGTCACCTGGTCCTCGGCGACCATGGTGCGCACCCGGTCCAGCCAGTCGAGGTAGCTGGGCAGCTGGGTTTTGCAATGCCAGGCCAGGTGCTGCTTGAGGCGCTCGTCGAGCAGTACTTTCTGCTCGCGGTTCATGTCCAGATAGTCGCCCAGCGACCACGGCACCAGGCGGTCGAGGTTGCGGTAGGCCAGGTCTATGCGGCTGCACGCCGCCAGGGCCAGGGCGAACGCCACGGCGATGAGCAGGGGCTTGAACAGGCGTGAAAGCATGTGCTGATCCTTGCAGTGGCTGCCAATCAGTAGACGCAAGGGTAAGGTGGCGGTTCCACCGAATCAGCGGTCAGGCAGCGCGGCGGCTTCGGGTGTAGAATAGCCGTCTTGTCTTGAGGAACATCGGAAATGGCTCTGCTTGGGCGTTACAACAGTTTGCAAATCGTTAAACACGTGGAATTCGGCCTGTACCTGGACGGCGGCGCCGATGGCGAGATCCTGCTGCCGGGGCGCTACATCCCGAAGAACGCCGAGACCGAGGTCGACGATTGGTTGAACGTGTTCATCTACCTGGACAGCGAAGACCAGCTGATTGCCACCACCGAGAAGCCCAAGGTGCAGGTCGGTGAATTCGCCAGCCTCAAGGTCAAGGACATCAACGGCGCCGGCATCTTCCTGGACTGGGGCCTGCCCAAAGACCTGCTGATGCCCTACTCGGAAGAGTTGCAGCCGCTAAAGATCGGTGACTACTGCGTGGTGCACGCCTACCTCGACAAGCGCACCCGCCGCATCACCGCAACGGCGCGCCTGGACCGCTACCTGGACCGCACCCCGGCCGATTACCAGGTGGGCCAGCCGGTCGAGCTGCTGGTGGCGGGCGAGACGCCGATGGGCTTCAAGGCGATCATCAACAACCGCCACTGGGGCCTGATCCACAAGAACGAAGTGTTCAAGTTCCTGCGCTCGGGCATGCACGAGAAGGGCTTCATCAAAGAGATTCGCCACGACGGCAAGATCGCCCTGAGCCTGCAGCCAGTGGGCGCCGCCCTGGCGGACAGCCTGCAAGAGCTGATCATGCAGCGCCTTGAAGCCGAAGGCGGCATGCTGCCGGTGTGCGACAAGAGCGACCCGGCAGTGATCAGCAAGCTGTTCAACGTCAGCAAGGGCAACTTCAAGAAGGCCATTGGTGCGTTGTTCAAGCAAGGCCGCATCGTCATCCATGACGATCGCATCGAGCGGGCCTGATCAGGCCTGCACGAAGGTCCGGAAGTCCAGCTGCTCGCCACCTGGGCGGGTGTCGCGCAGCAGCGAATCGCGGTCGGCGCTCAGGGCCAGGCTGATGGTCGAGCGGCGCTTGCCGGGCTTGCGCACTTCCATCTGCTCCAGGTGAGCCTTGAGGAAGTTGGTCGGCACCTTCAGGTGCTGTAGCTCATCGGTGTCGGGGGTGTGCAGCAGCAGGTTGACCCAATCGGGCTGGCCCTTGCCCAGCAACGCTACCGGCACCTCGAACCACCACAGGTTGCGTTTCGGGTCGAGGATAGCGAACAGGGTGTTGCTGCTGGTCAGTACTGGCCGGGCCAGTGCTTCGTTACGCCGTGCGATGGCGACGGGTTTGTCGAGTTTCATGCAGGTTCCTGCGGGTTGACGCTTGATAAGGCCTGCATTGTGAGGGGTGGCGGGTGGCTGAGCAAGGTTTGCCTGGGCCGGCCTCTTCGTCTGTAAACCCGCGAAGAGGCCGGTTGCCTCAGCGACGAACCGGCAGGCTCAACTCGGAAGTCGCCCCGTCGGCCGTGGTCACGGTCGCCGTGAAGCTGTGCAGCCCGGCACTGTTCTCCAGTACCTGGGCAAACCGCGCCTGCCCCTTGGCATCGCTGTTCACCAGCACTTCCCCGAGATACTGCTCCGCCTCGCTGCCCGTTGCTTGCGCATTGCCGAACAACTCGACGCGCAACAGGCTCGACGCCGGCCCCTGCACCTCACCGCGGATCACGTTCCCCTCCAGCGCCATCAGCCGTGGTGGTTGCTGGTTGTGATTAGGCAACGGCTGGCACGGCTTGGGTTCACCCTGGGCATTGCAGATGATTGCCTGGTCCTTCTTCGCCAGCTCCGCCCCCACCCCGCGCGACCCTACGTACAACGCATGCGCCTGCGCCGGCACGCCGAACACGATAGCGCCGGTGCGCTGGTCTGGTACGCAAGAGCCGCCAGCCTCGCAGCGGCGGATGTCCTGGCTGTTGCCCCAGATACGGTTGGCGCTCAAGCGGGTGGCGGTGATTGCCGGCTCCGGGCGCAGGGCCACGCCGATGCGGTTGCCGTGGATCAGGTTGCCATCGAGCATGTTGCCCTCGCCGGTGACGCTGACACCGATCGAGTTGCCGCTGAAGGTATTGGCGCCCAAATAGTTGCGGTTGCCCCAGTTGATCTGCAGGCCGTCGGAGTAGTTCTCGAAACGGTTGCGGACCACGCTGTTGTCGTTGCCCAGCAGAATTTCGATGCCCTGGGAGGGCTCGGGGTTGGCCGCCGTGGAACGGAACAGGTTGTCGGCCACCAGGTTGAAGGCTGCGCCGCGGGTCAGTTCCAGGCCGTCGCCGTTGTCGATCAGCTGGTTGCGCAGCACCTTGTTGTTGACCGTGGTGGTTGCAGTCGGGTTGCCGGCACCGTCGTCGCCGGTCAGCATGATGCCAGCGCCGCCCTTGTTGGCGATGACGCGGTTGTCTTCGATGACGTTGCCACTGGCGCGATTGACCAGGATGCCAATACAGAAGTTGCGCACTTCCAGGCCGCTCAGGTGCACGCCCTGGGTGTCGCGCAGCACCAGGCCAGGGTGGGTGGTGGTGCGCACGTTGGTGCCGAACTGGCCGGGCAGAGCGCCGGGGCAGGTGTGCACACCCTGGTCCTTGATGTAGCCCGAGCCGTCGATGGCGATGTACTGGCCGTCGCGGGCCCACGCCTGGCCGGTGATGCGCACCGGCCCTTTGATTTCAGGCAGCGCGCGCGTCGGGCGGATGACATAAGGCGCCTGGCCGACCGCAGCGATTTCGATGCGGTAGTGGCCGGGGTTCTGGTTGTTGGTCTCGATTGCCCAGCGCAGGCTGCCGGGTTGGCCGTCGTCGGCATAGCGGTCGACGCGCAGGGTTTCGGTTACGGCCGGCGAGGCGGCAAGGGCGGGCAGGGGAAGCAGTGGCAGCAGGGCCACGAGCACAGGCATCAGACGCATGGGGGCGGGTTTTCCGAAAATCGTTGTTTTTATGACTGGCCTGCCCTATGTGGGCGGGCGTATGCCGCGATTCTAGGGCAGCCGGCAGGTACTGGGCAGTTGGGCGGGGTAAATGGGTGCGATATTCGCACGCAGATTTGCCGCTCGGCTTGTTCGGGTGAAATTGGTTGAAACTCTTGCGAAAGGCCCTGGGTCCACAGACTGTCGACACGGTTCACGTGTCTCCATTTGCAGGAGTTTTGCCATGAGCGGTACTAAAGACAAAGCGAAAGGCTTGGCCAACGAAGCAATCGGTAACGTGAAACAAGGCGTCGGCAAGGTGACCGACAACGACAAGCTCAAGGCTGAAGGCAAGGCCCAGGAACTCAAGGGTGAAGCGCAGCAGATCAAGGGTGACGTCAAGGATGCCGTGAAGAAGCCTTGATGCCGTATTGAGCGTTCCATCGATTCGCGGGCAAGCCCGCCCCTGCAGGTAGCACGTAGCCGGTGGGGGCGGGCTTGCCCGTGAATGCCTGGGCCCAGTTACGTAGGCATTTTCTTTATAACCCTCGGGAGCAGCACAGCAACGGCGTGGTCTATTAGACTTGCCTGTTGTATCGATCGAGCGGCGAAAGGAGACGCTATGATATTTTCCGCCCTGCAGGGCCTGCCCTTGCACCGCGTGCTGGTGCGCACCGTCAAGGAGTTCCTTGACGACGAGATGTCCACCTATGCGTCCGCGCTGGCTTACCAGATGCTGTTTTCGCTGTTCCCCTTCCTGTTGTTCCTGATTGCCCTGATCGGTTTCCTGCATTTGCCAGACTTCTTCACCTGGTTGCGCCTGCAATCGGAACTGGTGCTGCCGCCCCAGGCGCTGGAGCAGGTGAACCCGGTGATCGACCAGTTGCAACAGTCCAAGGGCGGGCTGTTGTCGGTGGGTATCGTGATTGCCCTGTGGACCGCCTCGGCGGGTGTGCGCTTGATGATGAGCGCCATGAACGCCGCTTACGATGTGCCGGAAGGCCGCCCGGTGTGGAAGCGCATACCGCTGTCCATCTTCTACACCGTGGGCATCGCCGGCATGCTGCTGGCTGCGGCAGCGCTGATGGTGCTCGGGCCGCAGGTGATGGAATGGATTGCCGCCCAGGTCGGCATGCAGGAGGTCATCGTCACGGTCTGGACCATCCTGCGCTGGCCGGCGATCATCATCTTGATGATGGTAGCGGTGGCCTTGATCTACTACGTGATGCCGGATGTGAAGCAGAAGTTTCGCTTCATCACCCCAGGCTCGGTGCTGGCGGTGGTGGTGTGGATCGTCGCCTCCCTGGGGTTTGCCTACTACGTCAAAACCTTTGCCGATTACAACGCCATGTACGGCAGCATCGGTGCAATCATCGTGCTATTGCTGTATTTCTATATTTCCGCCGCTGTGCTGCTGCTCGGCGCGGAAATGAACGCGGTGATCGAGCACATGTCGGCCGAGGGCAAGAACCCTGGCGAGAAGGATTTCGACGGTGAAAAATCCCAGGAAACCCTGACCGTGCTGGGCCACGAACACCCGCAACCGAGCCAGCATCAACCTTCCGAGCCGAACCCCAGATGATCCGTGACATTCTCAAGATGGGCGACGAACGCCTGCTGCGCATCGCCCCGCCCGTGCCCGAACACCTGATCGGCAGCGCCGAACTGCAGCAGTTGATCGACGACATGTTCGAGACCATGCGCCATGTCGGGGGTGTGGGCCTGGCCGCACCGCAGATTGGCATCGACCTGCAACTGGTGATTTTCGGCTTCGAACGCAGCGAGCGTTACCCCGATGCCGAAGCGGTGCCGCAGACCATCCTGATCAACCCGGTGATCACGCCGATGACCACCGAGGTCGAGGACGGTTGGGAGGGCTGCCTGTCGGTACCCGGATTGCGCGGCGTGGTGCCGCGCTACAAGCACATTCGCTATGAGGGGCTCGACCCGCAAGGCAACCCGATCAACCGTTTTGCCGATGGCTTCCATGCGCGCGTGGTGCAGCACGAGTGCGACCACCTGATCGGCCGGCTTTACCCCTCGCGCATCCAGGACTTCGCCAAATTCGGTTACACCGAGGTGCTGTTCCCCGGGTTGGACGCCAGCGACGATTGACCACGCTGCAGGGCTACTAGCGGCTTGCTGCGCTGGTAGCGCTGCAGGCGGGCAGCCAGGGCTTCTGGCAGCGCGGTTGCCGTGTCGAAGCCAAGGCGCTGGTAGAAGGGCACAAGGTCGGGGTGGCAGAACAGCCAAGTCGGCCCAACGGCCTGCCCCAGCGCGGCTTCGACCAGCCGCCCAGCCACACCTTGGTTGCGCTGTTGCGGGTCGACGAACAGCCCGGTAAGCCAGTAGCCATCGCCCACCGGGGTCAAGTTCAGCCCTGCAATGATGCAACTGGCACGCGCCACCCACAGTTCGCCGTCACTGGCCGAGCGCATGCGCGAGCCGTGCTGGCGGTAGAAGTGATCGAGCAGGCGTCGTTCAGGGTCGAGCAGCCTTGAGCAACACAGGTAATCAGAAATCGCGCATTTCCCTTGTTGAGTCGGCCGGGTCGGGCAGAGGCCAACCAACGGCTCTACGCCACTATATACCGCCCATTATGTCGCAGATTGTTGCAAATCCGGCAAGGGTGAATATCCGACTTTGGGGTTCAACTATTGCCAACCGGGAGTAGACTTTTACTCATCCCACCAGCAGTACGACGAAGCGGGATCGGTACTTCGTGTCATCTTTGCAGTCGATGACAACTTCTCCGCGCCAATGACGGCATTAGAAGTCAATCGATCAGCTTGATTGCTTTATAGGCACTCCCACATGAAACCATTACTGATTCTTGCATTGGTCGGTATGTCCTCGTTCGCCCTCGCCGATGAGGTCCAACCTGTCTCCAACCAGCCTGTGGCCCAGCAGTACGACTACTCCATGAACCTGGATATCAAACGGGTCATCAACCTGTCGACCATCCCCAATGTTTGCGAAGTGGTACCTGCAACCATGACCTATGAAGACCACCAGGGCCAGGTGCACACCATTCAGTACCGCGCCATGGGCGAGGGTTGCCAGCAGGGTTGATCGTTCAAGGTCAGCGGCCTCTTCGCGCCGCGCCGACGCGAAGAGGTTGCAGGCTTCTCCCGGTTCATTCACTGGAAAGCACCTGCCGCACCACCTCCAGCCCTTGTTTCAGTTCAGCCCGGCTGGCGGCCGCCGACAGGCTGATACGCACGGCCTGCACCTCGCTGGCGCCAATGGCGAACACACTGGCCGGGACAACCTCCACGCCCCGTTCGCGACACTGCTTGACCACCCCCTCTGCACCTTGCGGTGTGGCCAGCCACGCGTGCGGCGAAGGCTGGCCTGTGTTGTGCAACCCATCGCCCAGCAGCTTTCGCGCGAGGCGCCAGCGCTCGGTAATTTCAGCACGTTGCCAGGCCAGGCGTAGCGCTGCTGTGCCATCTTCTATCCACTGGCAGGCGATATACAGGTTCAGTGGCGACACCGGCCAGTGACTCGCCTGGGCGTGCGGGTCGATGTGTGCAAGCAGCTGTGGGTTGGCCGCAATCCACCCTACACGCAAACCTGCTGCCACCGTCTTGGACAAGCTGCTGATGAGCACCCCTTGCTCGCCCAGCAGTGGGTACAGCGGCGGTCGGTCGCTGAGTGCGCCATACACGTCATCCTCGATCACCAGCAGCCCCAGGCGTTTGACGACCGCCGCAAGCGCTTCGCGGCGGGCGTCATCCATGCAGGTGCCCGTGGGGTTGTGCAGGGTCGGTGTGGTGACCAGTACGCGGGCACCGCTGGCGCGGGTGACGCGGTCAAGGTCGTCGGGCCGCAGGCCTTGGCTGTCCAGTGCCACGCCATGCACGGGCAGGCGTAGCTGTCGGCAGGCTGCTTTGATGCCAGGTGCGGTCAAGGCTTCGAGCATGACCGGTTCACCGGCCTGGCAGAACGACTGCAGCACCAGGGTCAGTGCCTGCTGAGCGCCGCCACTGAGCAGCAATTGGTCCGGGGCCAGCGCCAAGCCACGCTTGGCCAGCCAGTGCGCGCCCTGAATACGGCCGCGCAGCAGTTGCTCGGGGCCCAGGTAGTGATCCAGCAAGCTGCTGTCGCGCTGCTCCAGCACGCTGTGCAGGCTGCGCTGCAGGTCCTGATTGTGCGGGTCGGCCACCGGTACGTTGGTCGACAGGTCGATCAGCGGCTTTGGCCCGTCTTGGTGTTTGAGGCGAAACAGGGTCGCTTCCTTGCTGCCTGCCAGCACGTAGGTGCCGCGGCCGACTTCGCCGGCCACCAGGTGGCGGGCGGCAGCTTCCCGGTAGGCCTGCTGGGTGGTGCTGGGGTTCAGGTCGAGTTTCCAGGCCAGGCGCCGTTGCGGTGGCAGGCGGTCACCGACCTTGAGCTCGCCGCGCTCGATGGCATCGGCGATCGCCTCGACCAATGCCAGGTAGCGGGGCTGGTCATCGTTTGCGAGCGTTGGGATCCACACGAAATTGCTACCCATGCAATATAAGGTTGTACCCATACAATGCCCGGGGCTTAGGATCGGATCAACCACCTACCGAAGAGGGATGATCGCCATGTTCGACCTGAATGCCCTGCGCGAAGCCGCCGATTTCGTTCACCAGCACGTGCCTGCAACACCGCAGCACGCCTGGCCTTTGCTGGCCGAACGGCTGGGCTGCCAGGTGTGGGTAAAGCACGAGAACCACGCGCCCACCGGTGCATTCAAGGTGCGTGGCGGGTTGGTCTACGTGCGCTCGCTGCTGGCGGGCGGCAAGCCGCCGCGCGGCCTGGTCACCGCCACGCGTGGCAATCACGGCCAGAGCATGGCACTGGCTGCCCGCCAGGCTGGCATCCCCTTGGTGATTGTGGTGCCTGAAGGCAATTCCACCGAAAAGAACGCCGCCATGCGCGCCCTCGGCGCCGAACTGGTGGAGCACGGTGTCGATTTTGATGTGGCCCGTGAAGAGGCTGCCCGGCTGGCTGATGAATTGGGGTACGCGATGGTGCCGTCGTTTCACCCGGAGCTGGTGCGCGGCGTGGCCACGTATGCCCTGGAGCTGCTCGAGGCGGTGTCTGACCTGGACAGCGTGTACGTGCCGATCGGCATGGGGTCGGGGATCTGCGGGCTGATCCAGGCACGCAACCTGCTGGGGTTGAAGACCGAGATCGTGGGGGTGGTGTCCAGTGCTGCCGATGCCTATGCGCAAAGTTTCGAACTGGGCCGCATCGTCACCACCGCCACCGCCCAGACCTTCGCCGATGGCATGGCCTGCCGCGTGCCGCACCCGGAGGCGTTCGCCTTGGTGTGCGAGCATGCCGCGCGCATCGTGCGGGTCACCGACAGTGAAGTCGCCGAGGCCATGCGGCTGTACCACGAAGCCACGCACAATACTGCCGAAGGTGCAGGGGCTGCGGCGCTGGCGGCGTTGATGCAGGAGCGCGAGCGACAAGTCGGTAGGCGGGTGGCCGTGGTGCTTAGCGGGGCGAATGTGGATCGGGCGCTGTATGCGCGCGTGCTGGCGGGCATCGACTGAGCTTGATTGGCATCAGGGGGTACCGCGCCCACTGTCATGGGGAATTTGCGCTTTCAATCGAGTGATCACTCGTGGCAGGCTCTACGGCGCTTAATTGGCCGGTCATCGAGTGCTCAATGCCTTTTTCCAATGGATTTCTCCTCAGCCTGTCCCTGTGTCTGGACATCGGCATCGCCAACATCGCCATGATCACCTTGGCCATGCAGCGTGGTTTTCTCAAAGGTTTCTGGCTGGGGCTTGGGACTTGCGTGGGTGACTTGATCTATGCCGTTGCCGCGCTGGCCGGGATGACCGTGCTGTTGCAGTTCGAAAGCGTGCGCTGGACCTTGTGGCTGGGCGGTTCGGCGCTGCTGGTGTGGTTTGCGGTGAAGATGCTGCTGGCCGCGTGGCGCGGCGGGCACATGGAGGCGCGGGCAGACGTGGTGGTGGAGTCCGGTTGGCGCGAGTTTTTGCGAGGGATCTTTTTGGCCATGTCGTCACCCACCGCGATTTTGTGGTTCGCGGCTGTCGGTGGGGTGCTGATTTCACGCTCCGGCGGTGGCAGTTTGCTGGATGCCGGGTTGTTCCTTAGCGGCTTTTTTGCTGCTGGGTTGGTCTGGTGTCTGAGCCTGTGTGGTATTGCCAGCCATGGCGGGCGCTTGCTTGGCGACCGGCTGCTGACCTGGTCATACCTGCTGTCGGCGGCGATCTTCTGCTATTTCGCGGTTTATGTGATTGTTTCGGGGTATCGTGAATTTATTCTCGCCAGTTCGGCAGTGTAGGCATGCACCTGCCGGCCCAACCCTTTCTTTCCGGCAACAAAAATAATTTCACCACCCTGTCGATTCCCCCGTCTACCGTTCGACCAGAGTTGAAGGCCCAGCCCAAATCTGTGCCAAAACCTCAAACGATCGGAGCACCCCGATGAGCACCTCAGCCGAAAACGAAATTCGCCAACTGATCGACCGCTGGATGCAAGCTGCGCGCGACCGCGACGTCCAGGCCATCACCGCCCCCTATGCCGACGACATCGTCGCCTTCGATGCCATCAAGGCACTGCAATTCAAAGGCAAAGCCACCTACCAGGCCCACTGGGAAATGTGCATGGGCTTTTGCACCGGCCCGATGGTCTTCGAACTGGCCGAACTCACCGTGTACGCCGACGGCGACCTGGGCCTGGCCCATTGGCTGAACCGCTGCGGCCCGTCCGATGACGAAAGCCAGTGTGGCTTCATGCGCGTCACGGTCGGCTATCGCCGCCAAGGCGGGCAATGGCAGGTGATCCACGAACACTGGTCGGCACCCTTCGACATGGACACCCAGAAAGCCCTGTTCGATCTCAAGCCCTGAGCCGATATCGCCAAACGCACTGTGCCAATGCCCTGGAGGCGACCATGAAATACCTGTGCCTGGTCTATTGTGACGAAGGGCTGCTGCACAGCCTGCCCGACAGCCCGGAAGACGCCGAGTGCATGGCGTACGCCGAATCCCTGCAGGGCGGCGGGCGCATGCTCGCGGCCGAGGCGCTGAAGTCGGTGCAGACCGCCACCACGGTGCGTGTGCGCAATGGGCAGATGAGCCTCACCGATGGCCCGTTCGCCGAGACCAAGGAGCAACTGGCCGGCTTCTATCTGGTGGATGCCCGCGACCTCAACGAGGCGCTGAACATCGCCAAGGGCATCCCCGCCGCCAGGGTCGGCAGTGTGGAAGTGCGGCCTGTGCGCGAACTGCAACCCTGACAATAACGGAGAACAACCAGCATGAGCCTTGCACACCCTGCGCAAGCGCAGCACGAGTTGTCCATCAGCCGCCTGATCGACGCACCACCGGCCAAGGTGTTCCGCGCCTGGACCGAGCCCCAGTGGCTGATGCAATGGTGGGGGCCACATGGCATGACCACCCCCGAATGCGAAATGCAGCTGTGGGTTGGTGGCCTGTTCCGTACCTTGATGCGCGCCCCGGACGGTACCGAGTACCCAACCCAGGGCGTGTTCCTGGAGATCGCCGCGCCCCGGCGGTTGGTGTTCACCGACGCTTTCGGGCCAGGCTGGGTGCCTTCAAACAAAGCCTTCATGACCGCCGTGGTGACCTTCGACGAGGAACACGGCCAAACCCGATACACCGCCCGCGCCTGGCACTGGAGCGCCGCCGACAGCCGTGCCCATGAAGAAATGGGGTTTCACCAAGGCTGGGGAGAAAGCCTGGACCGCCTGGTGGAGGTGGTGACCCAGCGGATGCCGGACTGATGGTGACGCTGGCGCAGGTGCGCGCCGAGGTCGAGGCAGTCTACCGTCGCGATTCCCGGCGCATCCTGGCGACCTTGATTCGCCTGCTGGGGGATTTCGACCTGGCCGAGGAGGCCATGCACGATGCGTTCTTCATTGCCGTCGAGCGCTGGCAGCGTGATGGCATCCCCGACAACCCGCGGGCGTGGCTGGTTTCGACCGGCCGTTTCAAGGCCATCGACGCGTTACGTCGACGTGCCCGCTTCGACCGCTCCCAGGCGGACCTGATCATGCTGCTGGAAGGCCAGGCGCAAGACCCCAGCGACGAAGAACTGCTCGGCGACGACCGTTTGCGGCTGATCTTCACCTGCTGCCACCCGGCGTTGGCCGGCGACGCCCAGGTGCCGCTGACCCTGCGCGAGGTCTGCGACCTGACCACCGAGCAGATTGCTCGAGCGTTTCTGCAAAGCCCGGCCACCATCGCCCAGCGCATCGTGCGGGCCAAGGCCAAGATCCGCGATGCCGGCATCCCCTATCAGGTGCCGGTGCTCAATGAGTTGCCTGAGCGCCTCGAGAGCGTATTGCGGGTGATCTACCTGGTGTTCAATGAAGGGTACTCGGCATCGTCCGGCGACGCCCTGCTGCAGCAAGATCTGACTGACGAAGCGATTCGCCTTGGCCGCCTGCTGGTGCAACTACTACCCGACCCGGAGGGGTTTGGCTTGCTGGCGTTGATGCTGTTGCAGGCGTCGCGCCAGCGTGCGCGTACAGACGCCGAGGGCAATCTGGTGCTGCTTGAGCAACAAGACCGCAGCCTGTGGGACCGCGAGTGTATCGAAGAAGGTTGCGCGCTGGTGCGCCACGCCCTGCAAAGCCGGGCCTATGGCGCCTACACCGTACAGGCGGCGATTGCCGCGGTGCATGCCGAGGCGGCCACGGCCGATGCGACGGACTGGGACGAAATCGTCGGGCTGTACGATGTGTTGCAACGCTACTGGCCGTCCGCGGTGGTGGCGCTGAACCGGGCGGTGGCGCTGGCCAAGCGTGATGGGCCGCAGGTGGGGCTCACGGAGGTTGAAGCGATTCTGGCGGCGGGGGAGTTGCGCGATTATCACCTGGCCTATGCGGCAAGGGCGCAGTTGCATGCTCAGTTGGGTCATGTCGAAGAGGCACGCGCGGCCTGGCAGCAGGCACTGGCGTTGACCCGGCAGGCGCCGGAGCGACGGCATATCGAAAGCCGTCTACGCGAATTGGGGTAAGGGTATTTGCAGCCCTTTTCGCGGAGGTTCGGCGCCCCGAACCTCCGCGAAGCGGCCGGTGCTGAAATCAGCTGGCCACGAAATGCGGTGGCGATACCAGCTCGACGGTCTGCTGCTTGCGCGGCGCCAGGATTTCGGCCTCGCCTTCGACGACCAGCTCATCGTTCTGATTGTACACATTGGTGGCGATGCGCACCTTGAACTTGGGCAGCTTCTCGAGGATTTCCAGGCGCACGGTCAGGGTGTCGCCGATTTTTACCGGCTTCTGGAAGCTCATCTTCTGGCCCAGGTAGATGGTGCCAGGCCCAGGCAGGGTGCAGGCCACTGCGGCACTGATCAGCGCGCCGCTGAACATGCCATGGGCAATGCGTTCACGGAACATGCTCTTGGCCGCAAACTCGGCATCCAGGTGCACCGGGTTGTGGTCACCGGACATCGCAGCGAACAGCTGGATGTCGCGTTCTTCCACAGACTTCTCATAGGTGGCTTTCTGGCCGACCTCAAGGGCTTCGTAAGGCGTGTTGGTGACCTGGGACATCGGGGCTTCCTTAAGCGGTGGGGCGAGGGTGCCTATCATTCACTGCGCGCAGGGCGGCCAAGGGCCAGCGCCTGTTCGAGCCAGCCGAGAATATCGGCGGTGACCTCGTCACGGTTGGTTTCGTTGAGCACTTCGTGCCGCGCTTGTGGGTAGACGCGCAGCTGTACATGCCGGTTGCCGGTCGCGCGCAGCGCGTCGGCCAGATGGGTGAGACGCTTGCCGGCACTGACCGGATCACATTCGCCGCCAATCACCAGCAATGGCAGGTTCGGATCGATCTGCGCGAGGGTACTTGCCTGGCTGATCTGCGCCAAGCCTTGCAGCAAGTCGAGCCACAGTTGGTTGCTGCAGCGAAAGCCACACAGGGGGTCATTCACGTACAGGTCCACTTCGCCAGGGTCGCGGCTAAGCCAGTCGAAGGCCGTGCGGTTAGGCTTGAAGGCCTTGTTGAACGCGCCGAATGACAGCCAGTCTATCAGCGCACTCTTGCCCAGCGGCCCCTGGCGCCAGGCCTCCAGCCGGGCAATCAGCCGCGCCACCCGGTACAACGCAGCCGGCTGGAAGTTGGAGCCGCTGAGGATCGCCCCCTGCACGCTGGCGCTGTGGTGCAGCAGGTACGCCTGGGCGATGTAGCTGCCCATGCTGTGGCCAAACACGAACAACGGTGTGCCGGGGTACTGCTGACCGATGTGCTGGGCGAGCAAGCCCAGGTCATTGACCACGGCATTCCAGCCATGATTGCGGGCGAACAGGCCCAGGCTGCCCAGCTCGGCGGTGCGGCCATGGCCGCGCTGGTCGGCGGCGAACAGCGCAAAGCCGGCCTCGCTCAATGCCTGGCCCAGGCGCCGGTAGCGCCCGGCGTGCTCCGCCATGCCATGGGCCAGCAACACCACGGCCTTCACCGGGGTTGTCGGCAGCCATTGGTGCACATAGAGGCTGCAATGCTCGCTGGCGGGTAGCCAGAAGGCGTCGTGGGGCATGGCCGGTCCTTTGCGCAGGGGTACGCGCACAGTGTATGCGCAACCGGCTGGATTGCAGGAAGGGCACAAATAAGATTCACAATGTTAATGGCGGAGCTTGGCGTATATGCCGCCTTCGGCTTACCTGCTAACGTCGGTTCAACGCCTGTTTGCCATTGGCGACCAGGTCAAAGGATTACATGACCCGCTACCGGTAGCAGGTCCAGGCAGAGGAACAATAATAAATGCAAGCCGACTTCTGGAATGACAAGCGCCCTGCGGGCGTGCCTTCCACCATCGATATCCATGCCTATACCTCTGTCGTCGAGGTGTTCGAACGCTCCTGCAAGCGCTTTGCCGACCGCCCGGCGTTCAGCAACCTCGGCGTCACCCTGACCTACGCGGCGCTGGAGCGCCAGTCGGCGGCCTTCGCAGCCTGGCTGCAGCACAATACCGACCTGGCCCCGGGCGATCGCATCGCCGTGCAGATGCCCAACGTGCTGCAGTACCCGATCGCCGTGTTCGGTGCGTTGCGCGCGGGCCTGATCGTGGTCAACACCAACCCGTTGTACACCGAGCGTGAAATGCGCCACCAGTTCAAGGACGCCGGCGCCCGTGCCCTGGTGTACCTGAACATGTTCGGCAAGCGCGTGCAGGAAGTGCTGCCCGATACCGGCATCGAATACCTCATCGAAGCAAAGATGGGCGACCTGTTGCCCACCGCCAAGGGCTGGCTGGTCAACACCGTGGTCGACAAAGTGAAGAAGATGGTGCCGGCCTATCAATTGCCCCAGGCGGTGTCGTTCAAGCAGGTGCTGCGTGAGGGCCGTTCGCTGAGCCACAAACCGGTGCCGCTGAGCCTCGACGACATCGCCGTGTTGCAATACACCGGTGGCACCACTGGCCTGGCCAAGGGCGCCATGCTCACCCACGCCAACCTGGTGGCCAACATGCTCCAGGTGCTGGCGTGTTTCTCGCAGCACGGGCCAGACGGGCAGAAGATGATCAAGGAAGGCCAGGAGGTGATGATCGCGCCGCTGCCGCTGTACCACATCTACGCGTTTACCGCGAACTGCATGTGCATGATGGTCACAGGCAACCACAACGTGCTGATTACCAACCCACGCGACATCGCCGGCTTCGTCAAGGAGCTGGGCAAGTGGCGTTTTTCCGGCCTGCTGGGGCTCAATACCTTGTTCGTCGCGCTGATGGACCATCCAGGCTTCAGGCAACTGGACTTTTCCGCGCTGAAGGTCACCAACTCTGGCGGCACCGCGCTGGTCAAGGCCACCGCCGAGCGCTGGGAGAGCCTCACGGGCTGCCGTATCGTCGAAGGCTACGGCCTGACCGAGACGTCGCCGGTAGCCAGCACCAACCCCTATGGCCAGCTGGCGCGCCTGGGCACGGTAGGCATCCCGGTGGCAGGCACGGCGTTCAAGGTGATCGACGACGATGGCAACGAGCTGCCGCTGGGCGAGCGGGGCGAGCTGTGCATCAAGGGCCCGCAGGTGATGAAGGGCTACTGGCAACAACCGGAGGCCACGGCGCAGACCCTGGACGCCCAGGGCTGGCTGAAGACCGGCGACATCGCGGTGATCGACCCGGATGGTTTCACCCGTATCGTCGACCGCAAGAAGGACATGATCATCGTCTCGGGCTTCAATGTGTACCCCAACGAGATCGAGGACGTGATCATGGCCCATCCGCAAGTCGCCAGTTGCGCCGCCATCGGCGTACCCGACGAGCGCTCCGGCGAGGCGGTGAAACTGTTCGTGGTGCCGCGTGAGGGCGGGGTCAGCGTGGATGAGCTCAAGGCTTACTGCAAGGCCAACTTCACCGGTTACAAGGTGCCCAAGCACATTGTGCTGCGCGACTCGCTGCCGATGACACCGGTGGGCAAGATTCTGCGGCGCGAGCTGCGTGACATTGCCTGACAAGGCTGCAAATACGCCTCTAGAGCGGGCCTTTCGGCCCGTTTTGCGACATTTTGGATAATTACTCTAAAAATGACCTGTATTGTTCATTGAGTCATTTTTGTGACCGTAAGGCCTGTTTTGGCCTCTAGGCGACCCCTGGCAAAGCTGTTACTCTCGGGCCGCTTTCAGATGATCCGGTTTGCAATGAGCCGTCATCACATATCAATAATAAGCGCATCGACGCGTGAATCGAACTTCGCTGTTGCTGAAGGAGTGGGCTTCCATGATCGAACATTTTTGGAAGGATAAATACCCAGCCGGGATTACGGCGGAAATCAATCCTGACGAATTCCCCAATATCCAGGCGGTACTCAAGCAATCCTGCCAACGCTTTGCCGACAAACCGGCCTTTAGCAACCTGGGCAAGACTATCACCTATGGCGAACTGTATGCGCTGTCGGGGGCATTTGCCGCCTGGCTGCAGCAGCACACCGACCTGAAACCGGGTGATCGCATTGCCGTGCAACTGCCCAATGTCCTGCAATACCCGGTAGCGGTATTCGGTGCCATGCGTGCAGGGCTGATCGTGGTCAACACCAACCCGCTGTACACCGCGCGGGAGCTGGAGCACCAGTTCAACGACTCCGGCGCCAAGGCGCTGGTGTGCCTGGCCAACATGGCCCACCTGGCTGAAAAAGTGCTGCCCAAGACCCAGGTCAAGCATGTCATCGTCACCGAAGTGGCCGACCTGCTGCCGCCGCTCAAGCGCCTGCTGATCAACAGTGTCATCAAGTACGTGAAGAAGATGGTGCCGGCCTACAACCTGCCGCGTGCCGTGCGCTTCAACGACGCCCTGGCACTGGGCAAGGGCCAGCCGGTTACCGAAGCCAACCCGCAAGGCAGCGACGTTGCGGTGCTGCAATACACTGGCGGTACCACGGGCGTGGCCAAGGGCGCGATGCTGAGCCACCGCAACCTGGTGGCCAACATGCTGCAGTGCCGGGCGCTGATGGGCTCGAACCTGCATGAAGGTTGCGAGATCCTGATCACGCCGCTGCCGCTGTACCACATCTACGCCTTCACCTTCCATTGCATGGCGATGATGCTGATCGGCAACCACAACGTGCTCATCAGCAACCCGCGTGATTTGCCGGCGATGGTCAAAGAGCTGGGCAAGTGGAAATTCAGCGGCTTCGTCGGCCTCAACACCTTGTTCGTCGCCCTGTGCAACAACGAGGGGTTCCGCGCCCTGGATTTCTCGGCGCTGAAAATCACCTTGTCTGGCGGCATGGCCCTGCAACTGAGCGTGGCCGAGCGCTGGAAGGCCGTGACCGGGTGTGCCATCTGCGAAGGTTACGGCATGACCGAAACCAGCCCGGTGGCTGCGGTAAACCCGTCCGAGGCCAACCAGGTCGGCACCATCGGTATCCCGGTGCCCTCGACGCTGTGCAAGGTCATCGACGACAGTGGCAATGAACTGCCGCTGGGCGAGGTGGGTGAACTGTGCATCAAAGGCCCGCAAGTGATGAAGGGCTACTGGCAGCGCGAGGACGCCACCGCCGAGATCCTCGACAGCCAAGGCTGGCTCAAGACCGGTGACATCGCGTTGATTCAGCCGGACGGTTACATGCGCATCGTCGACCGCAAGAAGGACATGATCCTGGTCTCGGGTTTCAATGTGTACCCCAACGAGCTGGAAGACGTGCTCGCCGGCTTGCCCGGTGTGCTGCAGTGCGCGGCCATTGGTGTGCCGGACGAGAAGTCGGGTGAAGTGATCAAGATGTTCATCGTGGTCAAGCCGGGCATGACCGTGACCAAGGAGCAGGTGATGGAGCACATGCGTGCCAACGTCACCGGTTACAAGGTGCCGCGCTACATCGAGTTCCGCGATACGTTGCCGACCACCAACGTGGGCAAGATCCTGCGCCGTGAATTGCGTGACGAAGAGCTGAAGAAGCAAGGCCTCAAAAAGATCGCCTAACCCACGCAGCGATCGATGTAGGAGCGGCCTTGCGTCGCGAAAGGGCCGCAAAGCGGCCCCGACAATCTATGCGGCGAAGCTGAAACTATGCGGCGAAGCTGAAATCTAGGGCCGCTACGCGCCCCTTTCGCGACGCAAGGCCGCTCCTACACCAGCACGCGCGTCGATCAGCGCAGTTTTTCAAGCATCTGGTAGTACCACATTCCCGCCGCCAACAGCGGATTCCCCAGCAGTTCCCCCATTGGCACCCGCACATGCTTGCACTGGGCAAAGGTGTCGAACTTCTGCAGAGTCCCGGTCAGCGCTTCGGCCATGATCTCGCCCATGATGTGGCTGGTGGCAATGCCATGCCCGGAATAGCCCTGGCAGTACCAGACATTGTCCGAGAGCTTGCCCAGTTGCGGGATGCGATTGACCACGATACCCATGGCGCAGCTCCACTGGAACTCGATCGGTACCCCTTTGAGCGCCGGGAAGGTGCGCTCGATGCACGGGCGCAGCTCTGCTTCGATATCGCGTGAGTCGCGCCCGGAATAGTTGGCGCCGCCGCCAAACAGCAAGCGCTTGTCGGCGGTCAGGCGGTAATAGTCGAGGACAAAACGGCAGTCGTATACCGCCAGGTCCTGCGGGTTGATCTGCTCGGCCAGCTCGCCCAACGGTGCGGTGGTGACGATGCCGCCCATGGCCGGGAAGATCTTGCCCTTGAGCTTGCGCTGTTCCAGCTTGTGATAGACATCGCCCGCCAGCATCACCTGGCGGGCTTCGATCCGCCCCTGGGCTGTCACTACTGCCGGGCGCGGGCCGTGGACGATGTCCAGCACCTCTGAGTTTTCAAAGATCAGTGCCCCCAGGCTATGGGCGGCACGCGCCTCGCCCAGGCACAGGTTGAGCGGGTGCAGGTGCAGGTTGCGTCGGTTCTTCAATGCACCCAGGTACAGCGGGCTTTGCAGGTGCTGGGCCATGGCGTTACGGTCGAGCATCTGCACCTGGTCGCCCATGCCGCGACGCTGGGCTTCGGCCTCGAACCCGCGCAGCTCGTTCAGGTGCGACGGTTTCATCGCCGCATGCAGGTGGCCGCGCTTGAGGTCGCAGTCGATACCGTAGCGGGCCACCCGTTGCTCGATGACCTGGTGCCCGCGCCAACGCAGGTGCCAGATGAAATCATCCACCTCGCTGCCCAGGCGGTTGCGCATCTGTGTACGCATGGCTTCGTCGCCCGACAAGCTGCCGGTCACCTGCCCGCCATTGCGCCCGCTGGCACCCCAGCCGATGCGGTTGGTTTCGACGATAGCCACTTTAAGGCCGCGCTCGGCCAACTCCACGGCAGTGGCCACGCCGGTGAACCCACCGCCGATGATCGCCACGTCTACCTGCTCGGTGCCCTTGAGGGTCGGGTACTGC
Organism: Pseudomonas sp. SWRI68; assembly: GCF_014269165.1. Classification (NCBI taxonomy): domain Bacteria; kingdom Pseudomonadati; phylum Pseudomonadota; class Gammaproteobacteria; order Pseudomonadales; family Pseudomonadaceae; genus Pseudomonas; species Pseudomonas sp. SWRI68. Next base: position 63,713 of record NZ_JABWRU010000008.1, read on the forward strand.
GTATGGTCATTCAGGGTGGCGTTGTAATAGGACGGCGCACGTTGGGCCGGCCCCTGGTTCAGTGCTGCGTTCATGGGTGTTCCTTGTTATGAATGGGGCTCAAGCCTGGTGCAGGTACCAGCGCCAGTCCTGCTCGCTGACTTCGGCCATGAACTGGCGGTACTCGGCGCGCTTGACCTTCAGGTACACGCCGAGGAAGTCCGCGCCCAGTGCTTCGCGCGCCCAGTCCGAATGCTGCAGGGCATCCAGGGCGGTCAGCCAGTCGGTGGGCAGGTGCTCGGTGGCCTGGGCGTAGCCGTTGCCTTCAACGGGGGCGCCAGGGTCCAGCTGTTCGCGAATACCTCGGTGGCTGGCGGCGAGGATTGCCGCTGCCGCCAGGTACGGGTTGGCATCGGCGCCGCAGATGCGGTGCTCCACGTGCCGGCTGTTGGCCGGGCCGCCTGGTACCCGCAGGCTGACCGTGCGGTTGTCGACCCCCCAGGTCGGCGCAAGTGGCGCGTAGCTGTTGGCCTGGAAGCGGCGGAACGAGTTGGCGTTGGGGCAGAACAACAACAGCGAATCGCGCAGGTGGCGCAGCATGCCGGCCACCGCTTGGCGCAACAGTGGCGTACCGGCCTTGTCTTCGCTGGCGAACAGGTTGTTGCCGGCGCTGTCGGCCAGGCTCAGGTGCATGTGCATGCCGGTGCCGGCCAGTTGCGCGAAGGGTTTGGCCATGAAGCAGGCCTGCATGCCATGGGCATGGGCCACGCCTTTGACCAGGCGCTTGTAGCGTACGGCCTGGTCCATTGCCGCCAGGGCATCGCCGTGCTCAAGGGTGATTTCCACCTGGCCGGGTGCATACTCGGAGATCGCCGTGCGGGCCGGAATGCCCTGGGCCTTGCAGGCAGCGTAGAGGTCCGCGAGAAACGGCTCGATCTGCTCAAGCTCACGCAGGCCATACACCTGGGTGCTGCGTGGCCGGCCGCCGTCGTTGTCCAGGGCAGGCTGCGGTCGGCCCTGGGCATCACGCTTCTGGTCGAGCAGGTAGAACTCCAGCTCGCAGGCCATCACCGGGTGGTAGCCGTCAGCCTTGAGTGCATCGATGGTGCGCAGCAGCACATGGCGCGGGTCGGCAATGCTGGCCGGCAGGCCCTCGCTGGGGTGCATGCTGACCTGCACTGCGGCGGTCGGCACGCGCCGCCACGGCAGGCGTACCAGGCTGCCCTCCAGCGGGTAGGCGCGGCAGTCGATGTCGCCGACATCCCAGACCAGGCCTGAGTTTTCGACGTCATCGCCGTTGAGGGTCAGGCCCATGATGGTGCTGGGCAGCGGGCGACCGGTCTGGTACACCGCCAGCAGTTCCTCGCGGTGCAGCAGCTTGCCGCGGGGTACACCGTTGGCGTCGAGGATGAACAGTTCGATCAGCTCGATATCGGGGTTGTCGGCCAGGAACTGGCTGGCGTGTTCGGGGTTTGCAAAGTGCATGTCGGATTCGCTCATGGGCGCACATGACCGCCGCGGGCAACCGTGGGGTCAAACTGAAACGATCGGCCAGCAGCGGGCCGGGTTTGGTCAGTGATGCGTGAGCGAAGTATCCGGTGGGCGTGCGTGGCGACAGTGCCACAAGGCCCAGAACGCGAGGATGATGTGCACCAGCGGATTTTCACCGGCACGGGTCCGGGCCTTCGGGAGCGAAGGGCGGGACTGCGGGGGCACGGTGAACGGGGCAGGGATCATGCCTTTGATACTCACATGCGGCGTAAGGTTGATTAAAGCAGTGAATGGCAACCTTTACATCGGTGTCGGCTAAACATTTGCGGCGAGGTGCTGGGTGCAGGAGCCAGCAGAGAACGGGCAAATCTGCGACAATCGCGCCTCTTCAAATGCCGATCATGAAAAAGCAGGCCCACCTGCATCACTAAAAAGCCCCATGACAGATCAAGCCATCGACCAGCTCCTGAAAAACCTCGACCACGCCATGATCGCCGACCGCCATCGTCTGCGTCGGCAACTGCATGAGCTGCGCAAGCGCCCCGACGAAGCCAAGCTCGCCCAGTGGGCGGAAAAGGTCCAGGCCTCCTGCGCCCAGGTTACCGCGCGCCAGCAAAGCGTGCCGACCGTGCGTTACGACGACAGCCTGCCCATTGCAGCCAAGCGTGACGAGATCAAAAAGGCGCTGGCCGAGCACCAGGTGCTGGTCATCGCCGGTGAGACCGGCTCGGGCAAGACCACCCAGTTGCCGAAGATCTGCCTTGAGCTGGGGCGCGGCAGCCATGGCCTGATTGCCCATACCCAGCCACGCCGGATTGCTGCGCGCAGCGTCGCCGCCCGTGTCGCCGAAGAACTCGGCACGCCGCTTGGTGGGCTGGTTGGTTACCAGGTGCGTTTCGAGGACCAGAGTGATTCCAACACCCTGGTCAAGCTGATGACCGACGGCATCCTGCTGGCTGAAACCCAGCACGACCGCTTTCTCGAACGCTACGACACGATCATCGTCGACGAAGCCCACGAACGCAGCCTCAACATCGACTTCCTGCTCGGCTACCTCAAGACCCTGTTGCACCGCCGCCCGGACCTGAAGCTGATCATCACCTCGGCGACCATCGACCTCGAGCGTTTCTCCAAGCACTTCGACGGTGCACCTATCATTGAAGTCTCCGGGCGCACCTTCCCGGTAGAAACCTGGTACCGCCCGCTGACCAGCGAGCAGGACGAGGAAGGCAACCAGATCGAGGATGACCTCACCGTCGACCAGGCCATCCTCGCCACCCTGGATGAACTGGCGCAACACGAGCGCAGCCAGGGCAAGGGGCCGGGTGATGTCTTGATCTTCTTGCCGGGTGAGCGGGAAATCCGCGACGCGGCCGAGATCCTGCGCAAGGCGCAACTGCGCCATACCGAGATTCTGCCGCTGTATGCACGCCTGTCACCCGCCGAGCAGCAGCGCATTTTCCAGTCGCATACCGGGCGCCGGGTGATCCTGGCCACCAACGTTGCCGAGACCTCGCTGACGGTGCCGGGCATTCGCTACGTGATCGACACCGGCACCGCCCGCATCAGCCGCTACAGCTACCGGGCCAAGGTCCAGCGCCTGCCGATCGAGGCGGTATCCCAGGCCAGTGCCAACCAGCGTAAAGGCCGTTGCGGCCGGGTCGAGCCTGGCATCTGCGTGCGTCTGTACAGCGAAGAGGATTTCAACGGCCGGCCGGCGTTCACCGACCCGGAGATTCTGCGCACCAACCTGGCGGCGGTGATCCTGCAGATGCTGCACCTGCGCCTGGGTGCGATCGATGCGTTCCCGTTCATCGAGCCGCCAGATGGCAAGGCTATCAGCGATGGTTTCAACCTGTTGCAGGAGCTCTCGGCGGTCAACCGCGAAAACCAGTTGACCCCGCTCGGGCGGCAACTGGCGCGTTTGCCCATCGACCCACGGTTAGGCCGCATGCTGCTTGAAGGCGCCCGTCAGGGCAGCCTGCAGGAAGTGTTGATCGTCACCAGTGCGCTGTCGGTGCAAGACCCGCGCGAGCGGCCGCCGGAGCGCCAGCAGGCGGCCGACCAGGCGCATGCCCAGTGGAAGGACGTCGACTCCGACTTCGCCGCGCTGGTCAATTTGTGGCGGGGCTTCGAGGAGCAGCGCCAGGCGTTGACTGCCAGCCCGCTGCGCAACTGGTGCCGTAAGAACTTCCTCAATTACCTGCGCCTGCGCGAATGGCGTGACGCCCACCGCCAGTTGGCGCTGATCTGCCGTGACCTGCAATTGACGGTCAACAAGGAACCGTCCGATTACCAACGGATGCACAAGGCAATCCTCAGCGGCCTGCTCAGCCAGATCGGCCAGAAGACCGAGGAGGGCGATTACCAAGGTGCCCGCCAACGGCGCTTCTGGGTCCACCCGTCCTCGGGGTTGGGCCGCAAGCGTCCGCAGTGGGTGATGGCCGCCGAGCTGGTGGAAACCACCAAGCTGTATGCGCGCATGGTCGCCCGCATCGAGCCCGACTGGATCGAGCCGCTGGCGGCCCACCTGGTCAAGAAGAACCACTTCGAACCGCATTGGGAGAAGAAGCGCGGGCAGGTGGTGGCGTACGAGCAGATCACCTTGTACGGGCTGATTCTGGTTGGCCGCCGCCCGGTGCACTTCGGCCCGATCGACCCGGTGACATCGCGGGAGCTGTTCATTCGCGAGGGGCTGGTGGGCGGCGAAATCCAGTCGCGGGCCAAGTGCCTGTCGGCCAACAAGCGCCTGCTCGAACAGCTCGACGAACTGGAGGCCAAGGCCCGCCGGCGCGACATTCTGGCCGACGAAGAGACCCTCTACGCCTTCTACGAAGCGCGCCTGCCCGAGGACATCCACCAGACCGCGACCTTCGATGCCTGGTACCGCATGACCAGCCAGAAGGACGCCAACCTGCTGATCATGCGCGAGGAAGACGTGCTGGCCCGAGAGGCCAGCGAAGTCACCGCAGCGCAGTACCCGGACAGCCTGCAGGTGGGGGACTTGCGCCTGTCGTTGAGCTACCACTTCGAACCGGGCCACCCGCGCGACGGCGTGACGGTGCGAGTACCGGCACCGCTGTTGCCGAGCCTGCCGGGCGAGCGCCTGGAGTGGCTGGTGCCGGGCCTGCTCGAAGCCAAGTGCGTGGCGCTGGTGCGCAACCTGCCCAAGGCGCTGCGCAAGAATTTCGTGCCGGTGCCGGACTTCGTCAAAGCTTCGCTGGCCCGCATGACTTTCGGCCAGGGCGCGCTGCCCCAGGCGTTGGGCCAGGAGCTGCTGCGCATGACCGGTGCACGTGTTTCCGACGAGGCCTGGGCAGAATCTGTCAGCCTGGTCGAAGGCCACCTGCGGATGAACATCGAAGTGGTCGATGCCCAGGGCAAGTTCCTTGGCGAAGGCCGCGACCTGGCCGAGTTGACCGCGCGCTTCGCCGCTGCCAGCCAGGCCGCGCTGGCGGTGCCACGCAGCGAAAACGCCGAACGGCCGGTGCAGGCGAAAGCGTTCAGCGAAGTGGCGCAGACCACCCAGCAGAAGATCGCCGGTCTGTCGATGACCGTGTACCCGGCGCTGGTGGAGGAAAACGGCACTGTTCGCGAAGGGCGTTTCTCGACCCAGGCCGAAGCCGAGTTCCAGCACCGCCGCGCCTTGCAGCGCCTGTTGTTGCAGCAGTTGGCAGAGCCTGCCAAGTTTTTGCGCGGCAAGCTGCCCGGGCTGACCGAACTGGGCTTGCTGTACCGCGAGCTGGGCCGTGTCGAGGCGCTGGTCGAAGACATTCTGCTGGCCAGCCTGGACAGCTGCATCCTTGAAGGCGAACAGCCGCTGCCCCGTGACGGTGCGGCCTTGGCCGGGCTGGCTGAGCGCAAGCGTGGCAGTTGGGCCGAGCATGCCGAGCGCCTGGCGCGCCTGACCCTGGAGGTGCTCAAGCTGTGGCATGGCCTGCAGAAGCGCTTCAAGGGCAAGATCGACCTGAGCCAGGCGGTGGCGCTGAACGACATCAAGCAACAATTGGCCAACCTGGTGTACCCGGGCTTCGTGCGCGAAACCCCGGGTGCCTGGTTCAAGGAGCTGCCGCGTTACCTCAAGGCCGTGGAGCTGCGCCTGGAGAAGCTGGGCTCGCAGGTGCAGAAGGATCGCGTCTGGAGCGGCGAGCTGGCCAACCTCTGGGCCCAGTACAAGAAACGCGCCGACAAGCACGCCCAGGAGGGCAAGCGCGATGAGCAACTGACGTTGTACCGCTGGTTGCTGGAAGAATACCGGGTGTCGTTGTTCGCGCAGCAGCTGGGGACGAAAGTGCCGATTTCTGACAAGCGATTGAGCAAACAGTGGAGCCAGGTGGAAGGCTAACTGCCTTGATTTGTGGCACACTTCAAGGCGTTTGGGGGCCGCATTGCGGCCCTTCGCGGGTAAACCCGTGCCCACAAGGGCGCGGCCCTCGCCTTTGAATTGGCACTAAAGTGCCATTATTCAGTCATGTTTCCAGCCAGCGCCCCGTGGCGATGGCCTTTGACCAGAGGAACGACCGTGCATAACGTCGTGATCAGCGGCACCGGCCTGTATACCCCGGCCCAGAGCATTTCCAACGAAGAACTGGTGGAGTCCTTCAATACCTGGTCGCAGCAGTTCAACCGCGACAACGCCGCCGCCATCGAGCGCGGTGAGATTGAGGCAGCGCCGCTGTCCGACGCTGCTTTCATCGAAAAGGCCTCGGGTATCAAGAGCCGCTTCGTGCTGGACAAGGCCGGCATTCTCGACCCGCAACGCATGAAACCGCGCCTGCCAGAACGCTCCAATGACGAGCCGTCGGTTCTGTGCGAAATGGCCGTGGCCGCAGCGCGCCAGGCACTGGAGCGTGCAGGCCGCACCGCTGCCGATGTCGATGGCGTGATCGTCGCCTGCTCCAACCTGCAGCGCCCGTATCCAGCCATTGCCATCGAAGTGCAAAAGGAACTGGGCATCGAGGGCTTCGCCTTCGACATGAACGTGGCCTGCTCGTCAGCCACCTTCGGCATCCAGACCGCCGCCAACAGTGTGCAACTGGGCCAGGCGCGTTCGGTGCTGATGGTCAACCCCGAGGTCTGCACCGGGCACCTGAACTTCCGCGACCGCGACAGCCACTTCATCTTCGGCGATGCCGCCACTGCGGTGCTGATCGAGCGGGCCGACCTGGCCACGTCCAAGCACCAGTTCGAGATTGTCAGCAGCAAGTTGTGGACGGGGTTCTCCAATAACATCCGCAACAACTTCGGCTTCCTCAACCGCGCGGCGGAGGAGGGTGAAGGGGCGGCAGACAAACTGTTCATCCAGGAAGGGCGCAAGGTGTTCCGTGAAGTGTGCCCGAAGGTCGCCGAGCTGATCGGTGAGCACCTGGAGGCGAACGACCTGCAGCCGAGCGACGTCAAGCGCTTCTGGCTGCACCAGGCCAACCTGAGCATGAACCACCTGATCGTCAAGAAGCTGCTGGGGCGTGAAGCCACCGAGGAAGAAGCACCGGTGATTCTGGACCGTTATGCCAACACCAGTTCGGCAGGGTCGGTGATTGCCTTCCACCTGTACCAGGATGACTTGGCCGAGGGGGCGGTGGGCGTGCTGAGCTCGTTTGGTGCGGGGTATTCGGTGGGGAGTGTGATTCTGCGCAAGCGCTAGGTTTTTGTAAGGACCTGTACCGGCCCCTTCGCGGTTTTACCCGCGAAGGGGCCGGCGCATTTCTGGCAGACGAAAAAAGGCAGGAAATGCCGGATGGGGTCGGCATTTCCCGCCTTGAGTGAAACAGAGAAGCGGTTGCTTAGAACTTGGCTTCCAGGTCGACCTGCAGCGTATCGACATCCGCATTGCTGTTCGGCAACTGCGACAGATCGGTCTTGGCCATCAGGTAAGCCGCACCCAGCGAGAAGTTCTTGTCGATTTCGTAACCGACCTTGAACTTGTGCCCGCGCGAACCGGTGAAGCCGTTGCCGAAGTCGGAGTCGGTAAACAGGCTGACCACGGCGTTGCGCTGAACATCGCGGTAGTTGTAGTCCAGGCTCCAGGCGCCAACCTTGGTCTTCAGACCGGCCAGCCAGGCCTGGTCTTCACCGTCGGTGCTCTCGGTGTTTTTCACGTACTGGCCGTAGGCCGACAGCGGGATGGCGAAGCCGGTGAAGTCCAGCTGGCCGAAGCCTTCCACCAGGTTGAACTCGTTGGTGGTGTTGCCGAACGACTGCAGAATGGCCGCTTCCTTGTCGTTGTCGTAGCCATAGATGCTCGCACCCACGGTGACCTTCAGCACGTCGGCGGGGGCGAACTTGGCACCCAGCTGGCCGTGGTAGACCTGCGCGTCATGCTTGTACTGCACACCGTCGCCGTCGACGTTGTCCTTGAGGGTGTACTGGCCCGCACTGGCGAACACTTCGGCGCCGCCCAGGTCGGCCTTGTAAGTCGCTGCTACGCCTTCGGGGTTGATATCGCTGTCCCAGATGATATCGCCCATGCTCACCCATGGCTGGGGCATCTTGCCGCCGATCAGGTGCAAGTTCGGCACCGCCGTCGGGTGCCAGTCGAGGTAGGCCAGGTCGACCCACAGCGACTTCTTGTCGAAGTAGTTGTCAAGGCTCTGGTTGGTGGAGCGGCGGTCGGCGCTGCTGCCGGTGGCGATGCGTACGCCGGCATCGACTTGCGGGTTGATCTCGCTGTAGAAGCCGACACGGGCACGAACGCGCTGGCGGTCCTGGTTGCCGCTGCTGCTGTTCGGCTCGTCGACGTTGACGTCTTCGTAGCGCAGGCGCACATCACCCTTGATCTGGGTCTTGGCGGCCCATGCCACTTTCTGTTCAAAGGAACTCATACGTTCGGACTGAGCTTTCTGGTCGGCCTTTTCCTTGGTCTCTTTTGCCAGATCGCCTTGCAGTTCGTTGTACTGCGCCTGGTTGATCGAGCCATTGGCGCGGAGCATTTCGAGCAACTTGGCGTCGACAGCAGCACTGGCCGGAGTACTCAGAGCCAGCATCATGCCGGTGAGGCTCACTCCGGTAAGTGTGGAAACAAGACGCATAAGGTTCTCCCTACTGAAAAAAATGGGGGAGGCTCAGCGCCCGCCCCTGTGTTGGCATGTCTTCGGAAAGGGCCTGAATAGACAGGTTCTGGGGTTCCGGAAAACAGGCGCAAGTATTGCGAGGGGGGATTACAGATTAATGTCGAATTAGTGGCACTGTTGTTAAGCCATCGGGCATGAATGAGTTGGCCGGGCGATCGTCATTTGAGTGATGGGCCCTTCTTCCGGGATACTGAGTGCCTCAAGAAAGCGAGTCGAAACCGTGACCAGCCTGTACAGCCTTGCTCATCTGCGTGATCTTCCGGCGGCCACCTGGGATGCCCTGGTGCCCGCTGGCCAGCCGTTTCTGCGCCACGCCTTCCTCACTGCGCTGGAGGACAGCGCTAGCGTTGCACCGTCGACCGGCTGGGCGGCCGAGCACTTGGTGCTGGAACGGGAAGGGCAGGTGCGCGCGGTCATGCCGGCCTACCGCAAGTGGCATTCGTTTGGCGAGTATGTGTTCGACCACGGCTGGGCCGATGCCTGTGAGCGGGCAGGCATCGCCTATTACCCCAAGTTGCTCGGCGCGGTGCCGTTCAGCCCGGTCAGCGGCCCGCGCCTGCTGGCTGCCGACCCCGCCGACGGCCTGCTGGTGTTGCAAGCGCTACCCGAATACCTGGGCAAGGGCGGGCTTTCTGGTGCGCACATCAACTTCACCGACCCGGCCCTGGACCAACAGATGGCCAGCTTGCCAGGCTGGATGGAGCGCCTTGGTTGCCAGTTTCACTGGCGTAACCGCGGTTATCGAGACTTCCAGGATTTCCTCGACACGCTCAGCTCGCGCAAGCGCAAGCAGATGCGCAAGGAGCGCGAACAGGTGGCCGGGCAGGGCATCGACTTCCAGTGGTACCGGGGGGAGCAACTGACGGAGGCGCAGTGGGATTTTGTCTACCTGTGCTACGCCAACACGTATGCGGTACGCAGGCGCGCCCCGTACCTGACCCGTGAATTCTTCAGCCTGCTGGCCGAGCGCATGCCCGAGGCACTGCGGGTGGTGATGGCGAGGCAGGGTGGGCGTGACGTGGCCATGGCCCTGAGCCTGGTGGGCGACGACAGCCTGTATGGCCGTTACTGGGGGTGCCTGGATGAATTCGACCGGCTGCACTTCGAGACCTGCTTCTACCAGGGCATGGACTTTGCCATTGCTGAAGGCTTGCAGCGCTTTGATGCGGGGGCCCAGGGCGAGCACAAGCTGATCCGTGGGTTCGAGCCGGTGCTGACGCGGTCGTGGCATTACCTGTTGCACCCGGGGTTGCGGCGGGCGGTCGAGGGGTTCTTGTTGCAGGAGCGCGAAGGGGTGCGGGGGTATGCCGAGGAGGCGCGGGGGATGTTGCCCTACCGCAGGGATTGAAACCTGCCTCGGCTGCACCGGCCGGGTTCAATCCACCCCGACGAACCCCCCGGTCTGGTGATGCCACAACCGCGCATACAACCCTTGTTGCGCCAGCAGTTCACTGTGGCTGCCGCTTTCGACGATATGCCCCTTGTCCAGCACTACCAGGCGGTCCATCCGGGCAATGGTTGAAAGCCGGTGCGCGATAGCGATTACCGTCTTGCCTTGCATCAGGGTCTCCAGGCTTTCCTGGATCGCTGCCTCGACCTCCGAGTCCAGCGCCGAGGTGGCCTCGTCCATGATCAGGATCGGCGCATTCTTCAGCAGCACCCGCGCAATGGCGATACGTTGGCGCTGGCCGCCAGACAGCTTGACCCCACGCTCGCCCACATGGGCATCGAAGCCGGTACGCCACTGGGCGTCGGACAGCTGTGGTATGAACTCGTCGGCGCGGGCACGGCGCACCGCTTCGTGCAGTGCCGCTTCGCTGGCCTCGGGGCGGCCGTACAGCAAGTTGTCACGGATCGAGCGGTGCAACAGCGAGGTGTCCTGGGTGATCATGCCGATTTGTGCGCGCAGGCTGGCCTGGCTCACTTCGGCGATGTCCTGGCCATCGATCAGGATGCGCCCGCCCTGCACGTCGTACAGGCGTAGCAGCAGGTTGACCAGGGTCGATTTGCCCGCGCCTGACGGGCCGATCAGGCCAATCTTCTCGCCCGGGCGAATGTCCAGGTTGAGCCCCTCGATCACGTTGCTGGCCTTGCCGTAGTGGAAGTCCACGTCGTCGAAGTGCACCGCGCCACGGCTTACCTTCAGCGCAGGCGCATTGGGCTTGTCGGTGACGGTAACCGGCTGGGCGATGGTCTGCAGGCCGTCCTGGACCATGCCGATGTTCTCGAAGATGCCGTTGACCACCCACATGATCCAGCCCGACATGTTGACGATGCGGATCACCAGGCCAGTGGTCAGGGCGATTGCGCCCACGGTGATCAGCGACTGGCTCCACAGCCACAGCGCCAGGCCCGTGGTGCCGACCACCAGCAAGCCGTTGAGGGTGGTGATGACCACGTCCATGCTGGTGATGACGCGGGAGGCCAGCTGGGTTTTCTCGGTCTGTTCGCGGATCGCCTCGCGGGCGTACTGCTGCTCGTAATCGGTGTGGGCGAACAGCTTCAGGGTGGCGATGTTGGTGTAGCCGTCGACGATGCGCCCCATCAGCTTGGAGCGTGCGTCGGACGAAATCACCGAGCGCGCCTTGACCCGGGGCACGAAGTAGAACAGCGCGCCGATGTAGCAGGCGATCCACGCCAGCAGTGGCAGCATCAGGCGCCAGTCGGCCTCGGCGAACAGCACCAGTGCACTGACGGCGTAGATCAGGACGTGCCACAGCGCATCCACCGCCTGTACCGCCGAATCACGCAGCGAGTTGCCGGTCTGCATGATGCGCTGGGCAATGCGCCCGGCGAAATCGCTCTGGAAGAAATTCAGGCTCTGTTTGAGCACATAGGTGTGGTTTTGCCAGCGGATCATGCTGGTCATGCCTGGGTTGATGGTCTGGTGCACCAGCAGGTCGTGCAGGCCGAAGAACAGCGGGCGCAACAGTAGCACCACCACCAGCATCCAGATCAGCTCACCGCTGTGCTCGCTGAAGAAGTTGGCATTGGGCGTGCCCTGGGCCAGGTCGATGATGCGGCTCAGGTAGCTGAACATCGCCACTTCGATCAGCGAGGCAATCAGCCCTACCACCAGCAGGGCGACAAAGCTGGGCCAGACTTGGCGCAGGTAATACAGGTAGAACGGCCACACCGTGCTCGGCGGCGCTTCGCTCGGTGCCTCGCGGAAAATATCGATCAGTCTTTCGAAACGGCGGTACAGCATGGGTGACAACACTCCTGTTCGTCCGACCCTCAGGCGGTTTCACATCCCTGTGAAGCCTGCGGTCAGTCGATGCGTTTGGCGGACTTGATGTAGACCGGATCGGCCGGCACGTCGCGCATACCGTTCTTGACAGTGGTCGGTGAGTTGACGATCTGGTCGACCACTTCCATGCCTTTGGTCACCTTGCCGAACACCGCATAGCCGCGGTCACGGCCGGGGTTGAGGAAGTCGTTATCGGCCACGTTGATGAAGAACTGGCTGGTGGCCGAGTTCGGGTCCGAAGTGCGGGCCATGGACAGGGTGCCGCGGGTGTTCAGCAGGCCGTTGCTGGCCTCGTTACGGATTGGGTCCTGGGTGTCTTTCTGCGCCATCCGGTCGGTAAAGCCGCCGCCCTGAACCATGAAGCCCGGGATCACGCGGTGGAAGATGGTGTTGTTGTAGAAACCGCTGTCGACGTACTGGAGGAAGTTCTTGGTACTGATCGGCGCCTTCTCGGCATTCAACTCGATTTCGACCTGACCGAAGCTGGTGTCCAGCAATACGTGAGGGGTCTTGTCGGACGCCATGACGCTGGTGGCGAAGGCAACCGAGCAGGCGGTGAGCAGGAGTTTTTTCAGCATGGGCTCAAAGATCCTTGAGAGGTGGAAGCGGCTGCAAGGAATTGCAGCAGGGTCTGGTTGAAGACCTCGGGTTGATCGAGGGGCGTAGCGTGCCGGGAATCGTCGATGACTACCAGCCTGGCCTGGGGCATCAGGGCGACGTAGCGCTCTTTGAGTTGTATCGGCGTGTAATCGTGGTCGGCGGCGATCACCAGCGTGGGACAGCGGATTTGCCCGATGCGTTCCTGCACGCCCCAGTCGACGATGGCGTCGAAGCTCTTGAGGTAGGCGCGCTTGTCGTTGCGTGCCCAGCGCTGGGCCATCTTCTGGCGCAGGTCGGCTTGCCCGGGCTTGGGGAATAGCCGTTGGGCCAGCCCTTTGCCAACGGTCTCGACACTGAGCAGGCGTGCCAGGCCCCAACGCTTGGCCCACCAGGCCCAGTCACTGCGGGTGCGGCGCTTGACCTCGGGGGCGCTGTTGACAATGCACAGGCTGCGCAGCCACTGCGGGTGGTCGACGGCGAACTGGAAACCGACCATGCCGCCCATCGACAGGCCGACGAAGTGCACCGGTCCGGTCTGCAAGTGTTCGAGTAAAGCCAGCAGGTCTTCGCTGAAGGTGGCGATCTGGTAGCCGTCGCGGGGCTTGTCAGAGCGGCCGTGGCCGCGGATGTCCATGGCAATCACCCGGTAGTGATGGCTCAGCAGGGGTATCTGCAGCTCCCAGTCCTGGCAGCTGGAGCCCAAGCCATGCAGCAGCACCAAGGGTTCGCCCTGGCCATATTCCTCGTAATGCAGCAAGCATCCTTCGTGTTCGAAATAGGCCATGGGCGCGGTCCTCTCAGGCTTGCGGGGGGGCTGCGAAGGGCACGTCCAGGGGCGCGGTGTCGAAGTTGCGCAGCAGGTCGATGAGAATCTGCGTGGCCGGGCCCAGGGTCTTCTCTTTGCTCGAATAAAGGTAGAACAGTGGGTGGCGGCTGCCACCCTGGTCCAACGGCAGCGCCTTGAGCACCCCCTCGCGCAGCTCCCGTTCGATCATGTGCCGGGGCAACCAGGCAAAGCCCAGGCCGCTGCTGACGAAGGTGGTGGCGGTGCCCAGGCTGCCGACGGTCCAGCGCTGCTCGGCACCCAGCCAACCGACATCGAGCGGTTGCGCGCGGCCGGAGTCGCGGATCACCACCTGCAGCTGGCTTTCCAGGTCCTGGAAGGTGATGTCCCGGCCCAGGCGGTGCAGGCTGTGTTCGGGGTGGGCAACGGCGATGAACTCCACCGCGCTCAGTTCGGCACCCAGGTAGCCGCCGATGCTGTAGCTGCTGATGGCAAGGTCGGCGATGCCTTCACGCAGCACTTCTTCGACGCCCGACAGCACCTCTTCGCGCAGACGCACCCGGCAGCCACGGCTCTGCGGCATGAATGCACTCAAGGCACGCACCAGCCGGGCGCTGGGGTAGGCGGCATCGACCACCACGCGCACTTCGGCTTCCCAGCCTTGCTCCATGTGATGGGCAAGGTCTTCGAGCTGGCTGGCCTGCTTGACCAAGTGGCGCGAACGGCGCAGCAGCACGTTGCCGGCTTCGGTGAGCACGGCCTTGCGCCCATCGATGCGCAGAAGCGGTACACCGAGCTGCTCCTGCATGCGTGCCACGGTGTAGCTGACCGATGACTGCGAACGGTGCAGTGCCTCGGCGGCCTGGGCAAACCCCCCGTGATCGACCACTGCTTGCAGGGTTCGCCACTGATCAAGGGTTACGCGCGGCGCTTTCATGTTTCGCTCCTGTTGTCCTAAGCTGCGCTCTTCCAAGGAGAGCGCCCCATGAAGAAATGTTGTGCGGCAATACTGATGTGCCTGCCCCTCGGGGCCATGGCTTACCCCATCGATGTGGAGAAGCAGCTGGACGGGGTCAAACTCGACTACACCGCCTACGACACTGCCTACGATATTGGTGCCATCACCCTCAACAACTACGGGCAGGTACCGGCAGCCTGCAAGGTAACGTTCCGCAACGGCCCGGAAGCGCCGCGGGTGCGCCGGGTGAACGTACCGGCAGGTAAAAGCGTCGATGTGACCGCCAAGTTCAATCGCCAGATCATCAAGCTGCGGATCGGCGTGAACTGCGCGGCCGAATAAAACTGATTAATCGATTGATTGAACCCACTTTTTACGCTTTTTTATCGATAGGTCAAGCCTTAATCTCACCTCCATCGAATCGCACCCTATTTGCCGATGGAGGCACCCCATGTCCCGCGTACTGATCATCGAAAGCAGCGCCCGCCAGCAGGATTCCGTTTCCCGTCAACTGACCCGCGACTTCATCCAGCAATGGCAGGCGGCCCACCCGGCCGACGAGATCAACGTACGTGACCTGGCCGTGAGCCCGGTGCCCCACCTGGATGCCAACCTGCTCGGAGGCTGGATGAAACCCGAGGCGCAGCGCAGCGCCGCCGAACTGGACGCGCTGGCCCGCTCCAACGAATTGACCGATGAGCTGTTGGCGGCCGACGTGCTGGTGATGGCCGCGCCGATGTACAACTTCACCATCCCCAGCACCCTCAAGGCCTGGCTGGACCATGTACTGCGCGCCGGCATCACCTTCAAGTACACCCCGACCGGCCCGCAAGGCCTGCTGACCGGCAAGCGCGCCATCGTCCTGACTGCCCGCGGCGGTATTCATGCCGGCGCCACCAGCGACCATCAGGAACCGTACCTGCGCCAGGTGATGGCATTCATCGGCATTCACGATGTGAACTTCATCCATGCCGAGGGCCTGAACATGAGCGGCGACTTCTTCGAGAAGGGCCTCAACCAGGCCAAGGCCAAACTGGCTGCGGTGGCCTGAGCGTCAACGAATTCCCAACCCTGACACCTTGTTTGCTCCTTTGGGTGTATCTGCCCGGCCAATGGCCGGGCTTTTTTTTGGGGGGAGGTTGTGGATGCCTGGAGATTGGATTCGGGGCCACCAGGTGCCCGTCTTGGGTTTTGCAGCGCCTATGAGATCGAGCGCCGCCCGCGCGGCGCTCGATTTCCGCCCCACCTCCAAATCCAAGACAGGCAGCTAGCCGCCATCACCCTATCTCCCGACAAGCGCATAGCAGCCCCACTTCCCCAACATTCTGTGAAGAACCTATTTTGCCGTGGCCAAGGCGGTCTGCTTTTAGTGCCGGAACGGCCGCGTGCGCTGCCATCCCTACATTCCTCATGGTTGAACACAGCGGCCGCAACCCGCTAAGGTCGCCGCCTTGATCCACGAGAGGCAACCATGGGCTACCTGATTATCGTCGCGCTGATCCAGGCGTTTTCCTTCAGCTTGATCGGCGAGTACCTGGCCGGGCACGTCGACAGCTACTTTGCCGTGCTCGCGCGGGTGCTGCTGGCGGGCCTGGTGTTTCTGCCGCTGACCCGCTGGCGCCAGGTCGAGCCGCGCTTCATGCGCTCGATGCTGCTGATCGGCGCGCTGCAGTACGGCATCACCTATGTGTGCCTGTACCTGAGCTTTCGCGTGCTCACCGTGCCGGAAGTGCTGTTGTTCACCATCCTCACACCGTTGCACGTCACCTTGATCGAGGACGCCTTGAACCGGCGTTTCAACCCGTGGGCGTTGCTCGCGGCGCTGGTGGCGGTGGCCGGGGCCGCGGTGATCCGCTTCGACAGCATCAGCGGCGAGTTCTTCATCGGCTTCCTGCTGCTGCAGCTGGCCAACTTCACCTATGCCGCCGGCCAGGTGCTGTACCGCCATCTGGTCGCCCGAAACCCCAGCAACCTGCCGCACTACACGCGCTTCGGCTACTTCTACCTGGGGGCCTTGATCGTGGTGTTGCCGGCGTTTGTGCTGTTCGGCAATGCCCAGCACTTGCCGAGCACCGATGTGCAATGGCTGGTGCTGCTGTTCCTCGGGCTGTGCCCTACTGCATTGGGCCTGTACTGGTGGAACAAGGGCGCGTGCCTGGTCTCCGGGGCGACACTGGCGGTGATGAACAACCTGCATGTGCCGGTGGGGCTGTTGCTCAACCTGTTGATCTGGAGCCAGCACGAGCCGCTAGGGCGGCTGTTCATCGGCGGTGCAGTGATTCTGGCATCGGTGTGGCTGAGCCGGTTGGGCAGCCGTGCTCAGGTACCGCTTGGCAACAAGGCGTGAATGAACCCGCATGGCTACATCGGTATCCCCTTGTGCGTCGGCGGCCTGGGCGGTTTCTGGTTTGGGCCTGGCGCAGCCGGTGCTGCATTTTCTCGACATGCTGGCGCTGGCGACCACCCCGTGCGCGTTGATTTCACTGGGGGCGTTCCTGGCCGAGAAACGGGGCATGGGGCAAGCCAGCCCGTGGCCGTTGGTGGGGCTGAAACTCGAGTAGGCGCTGGCTTGCCTGCGATGGGCCGCAAAGCGGCCCCGGCAATCTCAAGCCTCGCTCAGGTCTTCCAGACGATGCGGCACAGGTTCAGCTGACAGTCGCCCCGCCAACCCCGCCCGCATGTCATTACCGCTAGGCTGCTGGTACAAGCTCAACCCGAACTCCGGCAACACCGCCAACAGGTAATCGAAGATATCCCCCTGGATCCGCTCATACTCCGCCCACACCGTGGTCGTGGTGAAGCAGTAGATCTCCAGCGGCACGCCTTCGGCGGTGGTCTGCATCTGGCGAACCATGCAGGTCATGCCTTGATGCACGTTGGGGTGGTTCTTCAGGTAAGCCAGAGCAAAGGCGCGGAAGGTGCCGATGTTGGTCAGCTTGCGCCGGTTGGCGGACAGTTCGGCCACCGGCCCCAGGGCTTCGTTCCAGGTTTGCAGTTCCTGGCGCTTGCTGGCCAGGTAGTCGCCCAGCAGGCGCACCTGGGTGAGGCGCTGCTCCTCTTCGCGTGTGAGAAAGCGCACACCTGCGGCGTCGATGAACAGGCTGCGCTTGATGCGCCGGCCGCCCGACTGCTGCATGCCGCGGTAGTTGCGGAACGACTCGCTCATCAAGCGCCAGGTCGGGATCGAGACGATGGTCTTGTCGAAGTTCTGCACCTTCACTGTATGCAAGGTGATGTCCACCACGTCACCGTCGGCGCCCACCTGGGGCATTTCGATCCAGTCACCCACATGCAGCATGTCGTTGCTGGTCAGCTGCACGCTGGCCACGAACGACAGCAGCGTGTCCTTGTAGACCAACAGCAGCACCGCCGACATGGCACCCAGGCCCGACAGCAGCAGCAATGGCGAGCGGTCGATCAGGGTGGCGACGATGACGATGGAGGCAAAAATCCACAGCATCATCTTGGCCAGTTGCACATAGCCCTTGATCGAGCGGGTGCGGGCGTGCTCGGTGCGGGCGTAGATGTCGAGCAGGGCATCGAGCAGGCACGACAGGGCCATGGTCATGAACAGCAGGGTGAAGGCCAGGGCGACGTTGCCGAGGAAGTGCTGCGCCGTGTCGGACAACTCCGGCACCAGTTTCAGGCCAAACTGCAGCACCAGCGACGGTGTGGTCTGGGCCAGCCGGTGCAGGACTTTATTGTGGCGCAGGTCATCCAGCCATTTCAGCGCCTGTTGGCGTGCCAGCAGGCGGGTACCGTGCAGCATCAGGAAGCGCGCCAGGCGGCCGACCACCAGGGAAATCAGCAGCAGGACGGCCAGGCCAATCGCGGCGTGGAGCATGGGATGTTGGTCGAGGGTGCCCCAGAGGTCGAGGGAGTCACGCCAGATTCGTTGGATATCCATGGGGTTGTGAGCGGTCTGTATTGCCAAACGAAGCGCCATTAGAGCGCGGAAGCCGATAAAGTTGCCAAAAGAAATTCGGCTATGGCGGCAGAAAACGTTACCCTATGCAACTGAATTTCCCGCACTTGCCTGAGGTTACCTCCGTGTTTTCCCAATTCGCCCTGCACGAACGCCTGCTTAAAGCCGTGGCCGAGCTTAAATTTGTCGAGCCGACCCCGGTGCAGGCAGCGGCCATCCCCCTGGCCCTGCAAGGGCGTGACTTGCGTGTGACCGCGCAAACCGGCAGCGGCAAGACCGCGGCATTCGTCCTGCCGATGCTCAACCGCCTGGTCGACCTGAGCGGCCCACGCGTGGAAATCCGCGCGCTGATCCTGCTGCCTACCCGCGAGCTGGCGCAGCAGACCCTCAAGCAGGTGCAGCTGTTCTCCCAGTTCACCTACATCAAGGCTGGCCTGGTCACCGGCGGTGAAGATTTCAAGGAACAGGCCGCCATGCTGCGCAAGGTACCGGACGTGCTGATCGGCACCCCGGGCCGTCTGCTCGAACAGCTCAATGCCGGCAACCTGGACCTGTCCCATGTCAAGGTGATGATCCTCGACGAAGCCGACCGCATGCTCGACATGGGCTTTGCCGAAGACATGGAGCGCCTGTGCAAGGAGTGCGAGAACCGCGAGCAGACCCTGCTGTTCTCCGCCACCACCGGTGGCGCAGCACTGCGCGACATCATCGGCAAAGTGTTGAAAGACCCTGAGCACCTGATGCTCAACAGCGTCTCGCAACTGGCCGAGGGCACGCGTCAGCAGATCATCATGGCTGACCACGACCAGCACAAAGAGAAGATCGTCCAGTGGTTGCTCGAAAACGAGACCTACCAGAAGGCGATCATCTTCACCAACACCCGTGCCCTGGCAGACCGCATCTATGGTCACCTGGTGGCCAAGGACGTCAAGGTCTTCGTACTGCACGGTGAAAAGGACCAGAAAGACCGCAAGCTGGCCATCGACCGCTTCAAGCAGGGCAGCTCCAAGGTGCTGGTGGCGACCGACGTGGCGGCCCGTGGCCTGGACATCGACGGCCTGGACCTGGTGATCAACTTCGACATGCCGCGCAGTGGCGACGAGTACGTGCACCGCATTGGCCGTACCGGCCGTGCCGGGGGCGAAGGCCTGGCCATCTCGTTGATCACCCACAACGACTGGAATTTGATGTCGAGCATCGAACGCTACCTCAAGCAGCAGTTCGAGCGCCGGGTTATCAAGGAAGTCAAAGGTACCTACAACGGGCCGAAAAAGGTCAAGGCCTCGGGCAAGGCTGCCGGGACCAAGAAGAAAAAGGTCGAGAAGAAGTCGGGTGACAAGAAGGCTGCCGCCAAGCGCAAGCCAACCGCCAAGCCAAAGGCCAACGCGCCACTGGCCAGTTCCGACGGCATGGCTCCGCTGAGAAAGCGTCAGCCTGCAGCTGAGTAAATCGACTTGTGCCCTATCGTCGGCTTGCCGGCGATAGGGCTTCACAACCTCGCATCAGTCAGCTTTTTTCTCCGCTGTCTTCAGTTCCTTGATCCGTGTATCGATCAACTGGCATTTGTCGGGCAAGTCCTTGCTCGCCGTCCCCAGCTCCATCCCTTGGAGCTCATCATTGATTTCCTTGGCCTTCTGCGGGTTCTGCTCAGTGAGCTGGCTGACCAGGCCGGCCAGTTCTTCACGCTTCTGCGTGGCCTCTTCCGGTGTGCAGGCCCAGGCGGGTAGGGCGCAGAGCAGGGCGGTGGCGCAGGCAATGCTTAGCAGCGGTTTCATCCTTCTTACCTCTCGCGTTGGCTATGCGTGATGGAGGGCAGTCGATGCATCGAAGTTCAGCTTCAGCGACCGGCGGGCTCTGCAATCCGTACCTGCAGTACAACTGATGTTGTCAGTGGGCAAGATGAGGTTTGGCGGTCATGTCTATTCCCAGCGCCTTCATGACGGCAAGAAACGACTTTAACGTCGGATTACCGTGCTCGCTGAACGAGCGATAAAGTTGTTCACGTGACAAACCCGTCTCTTTCGCCAATTCGCTCATGCCTTTGGCACGTGCTACCACACCAACGGCCTTGGCCACGTAGCTGGCATCGCCCGTTTCAAGCGCATCGGACATGAACTGCGCGATGGCTTGCGGGGTGGTCAGGTAATCAGCCGCATCGAAGTCAAAAAATGTTTCAGTCATGTTGCATCCTCCAGGAGCGCAGGATTTCGTGAGCCGCTTTGATGTCCCGCCGTTGGCTGCTTTTGTGCCCGCCGCAGAGCAGAATTACCAACGTATCGCCTGATTGGTGAAAGTACACGCGGTAGCCCGGCCCATAGTGAATTCTCAATTCACTTACACCATGGCCAACTGCTGAAACGTCGCCAGGCAGGCCCTCCATCAAGCGGTTGATACGAGCAATAATCCGGATACGCGCCGTGTCGTCCCGGAGTCCATGCACCCAATGCCTGAAACTGCTGGATTCGATTTTCTTCATTGGGCGAATGTAGTTTATAAATCACACGGAGCAACGCATCAAATGGTTTCTGTTTTTTCTGAACATGGCTCACTGTCGACAGGTCCACCCTGTGTACCCCTTCCGTCCACAGCAGGAGCCTGCCGCCATGAGCATCACCTACGACTGGGACCTGATCGAGCGCTTGCTGCATGAAGCCCAGAACAGCGCCGGTCACAGCTTCACGCCACGCCCCTATGCCGAGCAGCACGCCGCAGCGTTGGCCGCCGAAGGCCAGCCAGTTGGCGACCTTGACCACCTGAAGACCCGCGCTTGCGAGTATGAAAAGCTGCTGTTCGAGCGCGGCTTCATCGAAACCCGGCCAGCAGAAGACGGTGGCAACGGTGAAAACTTTGTCCTCACCGAGCGCGGATCACGCCTGTTGAGCCTGATCGACAGCAGCATCCCAGGCTTCGAGCACCCCCGCCAAGTGCTTGAAGAACAGGAAGACGCGCTGGATGAGGCGACCTTTGAGCAGGTGTCCTCCAAGGCGCAGATTGCTTGAGGTCGTTTTGAGGGTGGCACGGGTGGCCAAGGAAAACCGATAATCGGTAATTCTTGAAGACTGCCGAGTTGACGCCGATGCCATCGATTATCCGTAAGGCCCGCTCATGAGCGCGGCCCGGAAGAACCCCGACGCCTTTGCTTTCCAGGTCATGCTCGGGCTGTGCCTGATCTGGGGCTGCCAGCAGGTGCTGATCAAGACGGCCGCGGTCGACATCGCACCGGTGATGCAGGCCGCCCTGCGTAACTGTATTGCTGCAGTGCTGGTGGGCCTGATGATCTGCTGGCGCGGTGGTTGGGAGCAGGTGGGCACTACCTGGCGCGCCGGGCTGTTGGCCGGCGGGCTGTTCGGGGTGGAGTTTCTGTTCATCGCCGAGGGCCTGAAGCTGACGTCGGCAGCGCACATGTCTGTGTTCCTGTATACGGCACCCGTGTTTACTGCCTTGGGCCTGCACTTCATGCTGCCCAGCGAGCGGCTGCGCCTGCTGCAGTGGTTGGGGATCTTGCTGGCGTTCGGGGGGATTGCCACGGCATTTGCCGGCGGTATGTCGTTCGAGCAGATGGACAGCCGCACCTTGCTGGGCGATGCCTTCGGCGTCGTGGCAGGGTTGGCCTGGGGCGCGACGACGGTGGTGGTGCGCTGTTCGCGATTGTCGGAAGCGCCAGCGACCTTGACCTTGTTCTATCAGCTGGCCGTCGGTTTTGCCGGGTTGCTGCTGATTGCCTTGCTCAGTGGCCAGATCGGGGCGGTGTCGCTGACGCCGTTGGCGATTGGCAGTGTGCTGTTCCAGGGGATCGTGGTGTCGTTTGTCAGCTACCTGACCTGGTTCTGGCTATTGCGCAAATACCTGGCGTCGAACCTGGCGGTGTTTTCGTTCATCACGCCGTTGTTCGGCGTGACGTTCGGAGTGCTGCTGCTGGATGAGCCACTGAGCGTGAACTTCGTACTCGGCGCAGTGATGGTGTTGCTTGGGGTGGTGCTGGTGAGTGCCGAGCCCTGGGTAAAGCAGCAATTGCGTAAGTGGGTGGGGTGACGGTTGCACCTACACCGAGCGCGCATCCGCCGAGTGTTGGGCAGGGCAGGTGCGATGGGCTTGGGCGCCAGCCAGCACCAGCCCCCCGGCCACTGCCAGACCACTGGCGGCCAGCAGCAATGCGGGCTGCAAACTCCCCGTGTAGTGGTTACTGACGGCCGCCAACAACGGCCCGCTCAGTTGCCCGAGTGCAAAGCACGCAGTGAGCAGCCCGGCATTACGCTGCGTCGCCTGCGGCGCCAGCTCCCGCGAACGTTGCATCACCAGCTGCATGCAGGCCAGGAACGGCGCACCGCATAGCACCACGCCCAAGGCCAGGCCAAGGCCGCCGCCCCACAAGCAAGCCAGCACGCCCAGCCCTTGCAGCCACAGGGTGGCGGTCAGCCAGGCAGAGGTCCGGCCGCCCCGGCGCAGGCTCACCAGCACCACGCCCAGCGCTGCCGCCACGCCAAACGCAGGCCAGAACAGGTCGGCCAGCCATTGTCCTTGAAACTGCTGGTTGGCCATCTGTGACAAGAAGGTGGCCGGCAGGATGTAACCGACGCCGTACAAGGCATACACCAGCCCAAGGCGCCCAATACCGGCACCGTGCCTTGTACCTGGCTGCACAGTGGCCGGGATCATTGCCGGCGCCTGCGGTCGTGGCAACCAAGGCCTTGCTGCCAGCAGCATTAGCAACGCGGCGGTGGCATAGATCAGCCAGAGCGCTGCCGAACCCAGCCCCAGCACATGCGCACCCAGCGCCAACAGTCCGCTAACGGCGATACCCACCCCGGGCCCTGCGAACACCAGCGCGCCCAGGCGCTGGCGCTGGTGTGCATTGGCGACCTGCTGGCTGAGGCTGGTGATCATCACCAGTACCCAGGCGCTGGCCACGCCGGTGCCGAAACGCAGCAGCAGGTGACTCCAGAAGCCACCGGCGGCCCAAGAGGCCAGGGTCAACAGCACGCACAGCCACAGCCCGCCATGCAGACGCAGGCGAACCTGGGCAGGGGTGCGGGCGAACATGGCATCCACTGCACCCAGGAAGTAACCCAGGTAATTGGCTGCTGCGACCAACCCAGCGGCCGTGAGGTCGAACTGGCCTTCAGCGATCAATTGCGGCAGTTGCGGGGTCAGGGCGAAGCGGCCTATGCCCATGGCCATCATCAGCGCCACGGCGCTGGCCAGCAGTTGTATGAGCGGTGACATGGAAGGACTCCTGCACGAGGTAAGCGATGGCTGGCAGGTTAAGGGGCTTTTATATTCAATAAAATTGAATAATGATGATGAAGTTATTCTGTTTTGGAGAATGGTATGGAGTTCAGCCAACTGCGCATCTTCCAGGCGGTTGCCGAGGAAGGCTCGGTGACCCGCGCCGCCGAGCGCTTGCATCGGGTGCCCTCGAACCTGTCGACGCGCCTGCGCCAGCTCGAAGACCAACTGGGCGTCGAGCTGTTTTTGCGCGAGCGCCAGCGCTTGCAGCTGTCACCTGCGGGCAAGGTGTTGCTCGACTACGCCAATCGCCTGTCGGCCCTGCGTGACGAGGCGATGGCGGCTGTGCAGGGTGGCCAGCCGGCCGGGGAGTTTGTGCTGGGCACCATGTACAGCACTGCAGCGACCCACCTGCCGGCCTTGCTGGCGCGTTACCACCAGGCGTACCCGGCGGTGAACCTGCAGGTGCGCGCGGCGCCCAGCGGCGAGTTGTTCGAGGGTTTGCTCAGCCATGGCCTGGACGCGGCCTTGGTGGATGGCCCGCCGAGCCTGGCCGGGTTGGATGGCGTGCCACTGTGCGAAGAGCAACTGGTGTTGATCACCAGCCCCGAACACCCGCCCGTGCACACGGCAAAAGACGTGGCAGGCAAGGCGGTGTTCACCTTCCGCCAAGGCTGCTCGTACCGCATGCGCCTTGAAGCCTGGTATGCCCACGCGCATACGCCGATGGGGCGGGTGATGGAGATCGAGTCCTACCAGAGTATGCTGGCCTGCGTCATCGCCGGCGCCGGCGTGGCGATGATGGCGCAGTCCATGCTCGACAGCCTGCCGGGGCGTGACCGGGTGCGGGTTCATCGCTTGCAGGCGCCGTTCGATCAGGCGGTGACCTGGTTGATGTGGCGCCAAGGGATGCGAGGGGCGAATTTGCAGGCGTGGATCGATCTGCAACAAAGCGAAACGATTAGCCAGTCGTCGGAATGCGGCGTTTCCCCTTGATCCGCGTCAAAATGGCCCCTATCTCTAGGAACAGATACAAGCGCAATACAGGACATCGGGCTATGATCTGTATGAAACATGACTGGATTGATTGACCGTGAGGCTGACCCGTCAAAGGGGGCACTATGAAGAAACCACTGTTCAACTGGCTCCACGACTTGGCTGTCGCACTGGGGCTGATACCACCACCCTTGCAGCCGGTGCCGATCCCGACTGACGAAGAGCAGCGCAAGCGCCAGCCGCGTCGTCGCTGAAATGAAAAAGGCCGCCGCATCATGGCTGATGCGGCGGCCTTTTTGTTGCCGGTGTTATCTAAGGGTGTATCGGCTATCAGGCCAGCTTCATCGCTGCCACCGATTTACGCGTCATCAGGCTGATCCCCACAAAGCTCACCAGGCCGATCGTCAGGCTGTAGTAAATCGGCGTGTTGGCTTCCAACCCATCCTTGAACATGAACAACAGCGCGGTGGCGAAGCCCAGCGACATGCTGGCGATTGCGCCTGCGGTGGTTGCGCGCTTCCAGAAGATCGCACCGATCAGCGGGATCAGCATGCCGCCGACCAGCAGGTTGTAGGCCAGGGTCAGGGCGTTGATCACATCGTTCACCACCAGGGCGATACCCAGCACCACCAGGCCGGTGAGCAAGGTGAACAGGCGGCTGATGCCCAGGCTCGATTGCTTGCCGCCACGCAGCTTGGGCAGCAGGTCTTCGGTCAGGGTGGTGGACGCGGCCAGCAGGCCGGCGCTGGCGGTGGACATCATGGCTGCCAGGGCCGCCGCCATCAGCAGGCCGCGGATGCCATCGGGCAGGGTGCTCTTGATCATCTCGGCAAAGGCATTGTTCGGGTTTGCCAGGTCTGGCATCAGCACGTGTGCAGCCATGCCGATCAGGGCGCAAGCCAGGCCGTACACTACGCAGTACACACCTGCGGTGGTACCGGCGCGCTGGCAGACCTTCTCGTCACGGGCGGTGAACACCCGCTGCCAGATGTCCTGGCCGATGAGGATGCCGAAGAAGTAGATCAGGAAGTAGGTGATGATGGTGTCCCAGCCGATGCTGGTCAGCTGGAAGCTCGACGCTGGCAGCTTGGCCACCAGGGTGTCCCAGCCGCCGGCCTTGTACAGGCAGACTGGCAGCAG
Source organism: Pseudomonas sp. SWRI68 (assembly GCF_014269165.1). Taxonomy (NCBI): domain Bacteria; kingdom Pseudomonadati; phylum Pseudomonadota; class Gammaproteobacteria; order Pseudomonadales; family Pseudomonadaceae; genus Pseudomonas; species Pseudomonas sp. SWRI68. The sequence goes on from NZ_JABWRU010000008.1 coordinate 89,132, forward strand.
GATGAACATCAGGCCGACGGTCTTGATCACGAACTGGACGATGTCGGTCAGGGTCAGCGACCACATGCCGCCGATGGTCGAGTACAGCACCACCACGCCACCGCCGAGCAGCAACGACATCCAGAACGGCAATTCCAGCAGCACCTGCAGTACGGTTGCCATGGCCAGGGTCGAGGTGACGCCGATCATCAGCGCATAGGCCAGCATGATCGCTGCACTGGCCTGGCGTGCCATGGGGTTGTACCGACGCTCCAGCACCTGGGTGACGGTGAAGATGCGCAGGCGCAGCAGCGGTTTGGCGAGGAACAGGTTGAGGGCGATGATGCCCAGGCCCAGCGCAGCGCACAGCCAGAAGCCCGAAATACCGTGGACATAGCCCAGGCGCACGGTGCCGACGGTGGACGCGCCGCCCAGTACGGTGGTGGCCATGGTGCCCATGTACAGGGTGGGGCCGAGGTTGCGTCCGGCCACCAGGTAGTCTTCGTGGGTTTTCGCACGCCGCATGCCATACCAGCCAAGCCCGAGCATGCCGGCGGTATAGATCATTACAACAATGATGTCCAAGGCCATTGGGAGTCTCCCGATTATCTTTATTATGGCGAGATCGACCGTCCGGGCACCTTACGGCACCTGGCGGTCTTGTCTTGTGTTGACGGGCCTCAATGGCCCTCCCTCATGGCTCCTGCCAGGGTATAGCGGGTATCGCGGTTGGCGCGGCGCAGGCCTGGTTCAGCGACGCACTACGCCAGGTAGCACGCAGAGCATTTCGAACAGCAGGTTGGCGCCGAGCAGCGAGGTGTTGCCGGTGGTGTCGTAAGGCGGGGAGACTTCGACAAGGTCACAGCCGATCAGGTCCAGGCCGTGGCAGCCGCGAATGATCTCCATCGCCTGGATCGTGGTCAAGCCCCCAATTTCCGGCGTGCCGGTGCCCGGTGCCCAGGCAGGGTCGATGCCGTCGATATCGAACGACAGGTAAACCGGGCCACCGCCGACCTTTTCGCGTACTTCGGCCATCAGCGGTTCCAGCGATTTGTGCCAGCATTCCTCGGCCTGAACTACGCGAAAGCCCTGGCGACGGCTCCAGTTGAAGTCGTCGGCGGTATAGCCCTGGGCGCGCAGGCCGATCTGTACCACGCGGTCGCAATCGAGCAGGCCTTCTTCCACGGCGCGGCGGAAGGTGGTGCCGTGGGCGATCTTCTCGCCGAACATGTGGTCGTTGACGTCGGCGTGGGCATCGATGTGCACCAGGCCGATCTTGCCGTGCTTTTTATGCAGGGCGCGCAGGATTGGCAGGGTAATGGTGTGGTCGCCACCCAGGGTCATCGGGATGACGTTGTGCTCGACGATCTCGTCGTAGGCTTCTTCGATGATGCGCACGGCGTCGAGCAGGTTGAAGGTGTTGATGGCCACGTCACCGATGTCGGCTACCGACAGCGAGTCGAACGGCGCAGCACCGGTGGCCATGTTGTACGGGCGGATCATCACCGATTCGGCGCGGATCTGCCGTGGGCCGAAGCGGGTGCCGGAGCGCAGGGAGGTGCCGATGTCCAGCGGCACGCCGATGAACGCGGCGTCCAGGCCGGCGGCGCTTTGCAGGTGGGGGAGGCGGAGCATGGTGGCGATGCCGCCGAAACGCGGCATTTCGTTGCCGCCCAGTGGTTGGTGGAGAGTCTTGTCCACGGTGGGCCTCATCAGTCGGTCGATTGTTGTGTTTGTTCGAACCTGTGCCGCGGCGCGCCTGTTTGCTTTGGTTGTGCCGGCGGGCAGGACATTTCGGCCGAGTTTGCGCAAGGTAGTGCCCGGGAAGAATCGCTACCGGCAAATACTTACTTCAGGAATTTCTGAACTAATGCCTGCGCAACCGGTTAGACTTGCCGCCATTAACTTTGCGGAACCGTTGCACCATGGCCTCGACCCTGCCCGATCTGAAACTGCTGCGCATCTTCGTCAGCGTGGTGCGCCACCAGGGCTTCGCCAACGCCCAGCGCGAGCTGAACCTGTCGACGTCGGCCATCAGCACCTACATGAGCCAGCTGGAGGGCGGGCTGGGGATTGTCCTGTGTCACCGTGGGCGCGGCGGTTTCAGCCTGACCAGCAAAGGTGAACTGTTCCACCAGGAGAGCCTGCGCCTGCTGGCCGAGCTGGATGGCTTCGAGCAATATGCCGCGGCGCTCAAGGGCGAGCTGCGGGGCACGCTCAACCTGGGGGTGATTGACTCGACCGTGGGTGACCGCGCGTTGCCACTGGCCGAAGCCATCGGTGCCTATAGCCAGGAGCACCCGGGGGTTCACCTGCACCTGTCGGTGTCCAGCCCCTACGAGCTGCAATTGGGGGTGCAGGACAACCGCCTCGACCTGGCCATCGGGGCGTTTTCGTCGCGCATGAGTGGCCTGGTCTATCAGCCCCTGTACCGTGAGCAGCACTGGCTGTACTGCAGCAGCCGCCACCCGTTGTTCGCCGAGCGGCGCATCCCCGAGCAGGTGGTGACCCAGCAGCGCATGGTCGGGCGCGGCTACTGGAGCCAGGCAGAACTGGCCCGGCACGGCTTCAAGCACAGTGCGGCGACCGTGGAGAGCATGGAGGCGCAGCTGATTCTGATCCTGTCGGGTGCCTACATCGGCTACCTGCCAGAGCACTACGCCCAGGCATGGGTGGACAAGGGCGACCTGCGCGTCTTGTCGCCGTCTACCTTCGGCTATCAGGCGCCATTTTCGCTGATCGTTCGCCGCGGCCGTAGCCGCGAACCGTTGATTCAAACCTTCCGCGACCTGCTTAAAAGCCAACTCAACGTCGGCTGATGCACAGTGTGTTCATGCATTCCGTCGGGACGGGCTCAATTCCTACAAAACAGGACCGCTAACCTGATAGCGCTCTGCTAAATATCAACTTGCGCTGATGATTTCCCCCTCTTCATCCTGCAAGGATCGCCCAAGATGCGCATGAATTTGCCCGTCACTGAGCACGAAAGAACCTTCTCCAGCGATCAACGCCTGATCTCCACGACGGACCTCAACAGCCGCATCACCTACTGCAATGACGCCTTCGTGGCGATCAGCGGGTTCACTTACGACGAACTGGTCGGCCAGCCCCACAACCTGGTGCGCCACCCCGACATGCCTCCGGCCGTCTTCGGCCACATGTGGGACACCATCAAACAAGGCAAACCCTGGATGGGCGTGGTCAAGAACCGCGCCAAGAACGGCGATTATTATTGGGTCAGCGCCTACGTCACCCCGGTGTACGAGCAAGGGCGGGTCAGCGGCTACGAGTCGGTACGCTCGGTGCCGACGCGCGAGCAGATTCGCCGTGCCGAAGCGCTATACGCGCGCCTGCGTGCCGGCCGCTCAGCGGTACCCTGGGCCGCGCGGCTAGGGCATCAGCTGGGCCGCGGCTGGCCGCTGATTGGCGCAGGCCTGCTCTCGGCCGCAGGTTATCTGTGGTTGCCGCCGTATGCGGCGCTGGGGGTATTGATGGCCAGCCTGCTGCTGGCCTGGTACTTGATCGAACACCGGCAGAGCCAGGCCATCCGGCGTACCCTGGGCGAGCACCCGAAAGCCTTCACCAGCCCGTTGGTGGCGTTGACCTACAGCGACAACCCGGGGCTGCAAGGCCAGCTGGACCTGGCCATCATCAGTGAAGAGGCGCGCTTGCAAACCGCCTTGACCCGCCTGGTGGATGCAGGAGTCGGGGTCAAGTCACGTGCGGCGCAGTCGGCCGACCTGTCAGACGCCCAGGCGCAGATGCTTGACCGCCAGCGCAGCGAAACCGACCAGTCCGCCACGGCGATCGCGCAAATGGCAGCGACCATCCAGGAGGTTACCCATAACGTGCAAAGCACCGCCCATGCCGCAGGCGATGCCGACCAGTTGGCGCAGCATGGCAGCGAGTTGGCCCAGCAGAGCCTGAAGGCGATGGGGAGCATGAGCGATGCGGTGAATGATATCGGCCAGGCAGTCAATGCACTGGCCGAGCAGACCCAGTCGATTGGCAGCGTGGTCGACACGATCACTTCGATTGCCGACCAGACCAACCTGCTGGCACTCAATGCCGCCATCGAGGCAGCGCGGGCCGGTGAACAGGGGCGCGGGTTTGCCGTGGTGGCTGATGAGGTGCGTTCGTTGGCCCAGCGCACCCGTGCCTCGACCGAAGAGATTCATCAGATCATCGCCTCGTTGCGGGTGGGGGCAGAGCGGGCAGTGAGTACCGCCACCCGCGGCGAGCAGATTTCGCGCGACAGCGTGCACAGTGTCGAGGCGGTGCAAGTGGCGTTGGCCGGTATCGCCCAGGCGGTCAGCCGCATTACCGGCATGAGCCAGCAGATGGCGACGGCTTCGGAGCAGCAAAGTCATGTTGCCGAGGATATCAACCAGCAGATCGTGAGGATTGCACACCTGTGTGACCAGAGCGCGGGGCAGGCCAGGCAGGGTGCGCAAATCAGCCAGGACCTGGAGCGTATGGCCGAATACCTGCACAGCCTGGCTGAGCGCTTCAACCGCTGAGGCAGGGGATTCCGAACAAGCTGTGGCACACTGCGCCCGGTAAGGAGAGCCCTATGCCCAGACCCCGCTGCGAGCGCTGCCAGCGCCCGCTTGACCACTGCCTATGCCCACTGATCCCCTCGCTCGGCAGCCGCACCCGTATCGTCCTGCTGCAGCACCCCAGTGAAACCGCCCATGCCCTGAATACCGCGCGCCTGGCGGCCCTGGGGCTGAACAATGCCGAGTTGCGGGTCGGGGAGGTGTTCGAGGGCCTGGATGAGCTGCTTGCCACGCCCGGTTACCGTGCCGCGTTGCTGTTCCCGGGCGATCAAGCCCAGGTGCTGACGGCTTATACCGAAGTGGATGACCAGCCGTTGCTGTTGATCGTACCCGACGGTACCTGGCGCAAGGCCCGCAAGCTGCTGTACCTGAACCCAATGCTTGCGGCATTGCCGCGGGTGACGCTGGGCGCGGTTGCGCCTTCGCGCTACCGGCTGCGCAAGGCGCCGGAGGCGGGGGCGTTGTCGACCCTGGAGGCGGTGGTCGAGGCGCTGAACGTGCTGGAGCAGCCAGTCAGCTTTGACGCGCTGCTCAAACCGTTCGACGCGCTGATCGAGGGGCAGATAAAGGCCATGGGCGCCGAGACCTTCCAGCGCAATCACGGCCCTTCATAGGCGCTCTGAGGCTTGCACTCAGCGCATGTCAGGCAGCCTGGCTTCGGTCTTCACCTCATTGCTGGCAATGGCTTCCGGCGGCAGCGAGATACGTTGCTTGCTCAGCAGCTCACCCATGGTTGCCAGTACCCGGTACATCGAGAACTCCTCGGTGTAGCGCACTTCGGTGTAACGGCGGTCGGCGTTGTACAGCTCGTTCTCACTGTCCAGCACGTCGAGCAGGGTACGCTGGCCAAGGCCGAACTGGTCCTGGTAGGCAGCACGCACACGCTTGGTGGTCTCGGCGTATTCACGCGCGGTCGGGGTCTGCTTGCGTGCGTTGTTCATGGCGTTCCAGGCCAGGCTCAGGTTCTCGGTCAGCTCGCGCAGGGCGTTGTTGCGAATGTCCAGTGCCTGGTTGATCTTGTGGGCATCGGACTGCAGGCGGGCCTTGTCGCTGCCGCCGCGGAACACGTTGTAGTTGAGCTCGACACCGGCCTGCCAGTCGTTGTTGCTGTGGCCTTTCTCGCCGCCGAGGTTGTTGTTGGCGCCGGTGGCCAGTATCGCGTCCAGGCGTGGGTAGAAGGTCGACTTGGCCACTTCGTACTGCTGCTCGGCAGCATTGACGTCGGCCTGGGCAGACTTGATGTACGGGTTGTTCTGGCGCATGCCTTCACGGGCATCGTCGAGGGTGCCGGGGATCTCTACCTTGATCGATTGCGGCCCCTCCAGTTCATCGGGCTGTCGGCCGATGACGCTGAAGAAGTTGGCCTCGGCATCGGCCAGGTCGACTTCGGCGGTGTCCAGGTTGTTTTCTGCCAGTGCACGACGGGCGCGGGACTGATCGAGGTCGGCGGTGCTGCCGACGCCGCGCTCGGTGCGCAGGCCGATCTGGTCGTTGACCCGCAGGTGCGCTTGCAGGTTGTTCTTGGCCAGCGTCACCAGCTCACGGCGCTTGAGTACTTCCAGGTACACCTCTACCGCGCGCAGGGCAACATCCTGGGCGACGGCCTGGGTGTAGTAGGCGCGCGAGGTGGCGACCGCTTCGGTGCGGCCTACTTCGTTCGAAGTGTTGAAGCCGTCGAACAGCATCTGGCGCAGGCGCAGTTCCGACTGGGTGTAGCTGAGGGTGGCCTTGTCGTGGCTGCGCGTACCGTCGGCATTGGTGCCGCGGGTGCTGAGGTTGTCCGAACGCTGGCGACCATAACCTGCAACCAGGTCCACGGAAGGGTAGTAGCCGCCACGCGCGAATTTCACGTCTTCATCAGCGGACAGCTTGCTGTTGCGGTTGGAGCTGATCTGCGGATGGTAATCCACGGCGCTCTGGACAGCCTCGGTAATCGACATCGCCTGTACGTTGGCACACGCCATGGCCAACAGTAATGCACTGGTGATGGGGTTCAAAACGCGCATGGGTACCTCTCCCTGATCCTAAAATAAGTCCTGCTTGTCGCCAAAAAAATGACGATATAGTTATCCTGCAAATCGTGTCAGGTTTTTAACAACAGAGCTAAGAACATTCAATCAAAGTCGTAAGAAGATTTTCTCATAACAAATGCTGTTATCTGATTTATGTGGTCTAAGAACAAGCGGGAGCTGATCCACAACAGCGAAATTGAAAGCTGCTGAAAGTCTCGTTTTTCAAGGTTTACAGCGAGTTCCAGAACTTTTGTAGCTAAAAAAAAGCCTGGATAGGCGAAATAGATATTTGGCGACAAAAAATTGACTGCCTGTGCTTTTCAACGGCCACGGCACGCCCTGCGAGGGTGCCTTTACTGGCGCGCCGCATTCAGCGTGGTCTGTGCAGGGTCTTCTGCTTGAGGATATACAGGCTCACCAGTACCGCACTGGTGAGCATGAAGGCGCGTGCCCAGAACAGCGGTACCAGGTAGCACGACAGGCCGATGCTGGCCCACATCAGGCCGATAGCGTAGACCTTGCCTTTGAGGGGGATGCCTTCGCCACTGAGGTAATCGCGAATCCACGGCCCGAGCTTCGGGTGATGGACCAGCCAGTGATGAAAGCGCGGCGAGCTGCGTGCAAAGCAGGCTGCCGCCAGTAGCAGAAAAGGGGTGGTGGGCAACACCGGCAGGAATATCCCCAGCACCCCCAGCGCGACGCTGAGCCAGCCGATGGCCAGCAGCAGGTAGCGCACAGCCGACTCAGTGGTGGCGTGGCTTGAGCAGCGCCGGCTTCTCGTCAGGGGCGTGCAGCAGCAGGAACAGCGCGCTCAGTGCCTCTGGGATCTGCACGATCATGTCGTCCTGCAGGTTGGCATTGCTGGCGATGTCGGCAAACTCTGGCTGTTCGTCGAACAGGCCCGAACCGACCATGATCGGCAGCAGCATCTCGCTGACTTCTTCCTCGGCGCTCTCGAACCAGGCCTCTTCACGCAGGAACACACCCTCCATGAACCCGATGCACCAGCCGCGCAGGTCGGAATCGTCCGGCTCGTCGGTCAGGTCCAGGTCGCATGGCAGGTCGAACTCCTCGTCGCTGGCCAGTTGGCGGGCGATGTGAGCTTTGAGCGCCACCAGGGTCGCTTCGATCTCGGTGCGCTGGGCATCGCTGGCGTAGTGCGGCTCTTCGGCGAACAGGGCGTCGATCCACTCGCGCTCGGGAACGTCCTCGGCATTGATCGAAAGTGCCGTGAGGTAGCCGTGGGCGGCGACGTAGTCCAGCGCTTCTTCGTGCAGCTCGTCGGCGTCGAGGAAGGCTTGCAGGCGGGTGAGTTGCTCGGCGAAGGACATTACAGGGCTACCTTGGGGAATAAACGATAACGAATTCTAGCATCTTGCGGCGAAAGCAGGGCAAAGGGAACGTCTGTCACCGCAGCCTCCTGCGGGGGTTGGCACTGGGGTATAATCCGCGATTTTTCATCCAGGGGCGGGCTGTTGCGGCCGTCTGGCAAAAACCGCTTACGCATTCGGCGTGTGCGGGGCGGGTTTTTCGTCCAGCCTGTATCCAGGATGGTACGGCGATTTGTGGAGTTGCACATGCTCGAACAGGCTCAGCGCGTTCTCAAGGATATCTTCGGCTACGACAGTTTCCGTGGGCGCCAGGCAGCAATCATCGAATGCGTGGCCAACGGCGGCGATGCGCTGGTACTGATGCCCACCGGCGGCGGCAAGTCGCTGTGTTTCCAGGTGCCTGGGCTGTTGCGCCCCGGCCTCACGGTGGTGGTTTCGCCGCTGATCGCGCTGATGGACGACCAGGTCGCCACGCTCGATGAGCTTGGGGTGGCTGCGGCCGCGCTGAACTCCACCCTGAACGCCGAGCAGCAACGTGAGCTGGCCGGGCGCATGCGCCGCGGTGAGCTGAAGATGCTGTACCTGGCACCCGAGCGCCTGGTGCAGCCGCGCATGCTCGATTTCTTGCGCGAGCTGGACGTCTCGCTGTTCGCCATCGACGAGGCCCACTGCGTGTCGCAATGGGGCCATGACTTCCGCCCGGAATACCTGCAACTGGGCCAGTTGGCCGAGCTGTTCCCGCATGTGCCGCGCATCGCCCTGACCGCCACCGCCGACATGCGCACCCGCGAAGAGATCGTCCAGCGCCTGCACCTGCAGGGCGCCGAGCGTTTCCTTTCCAGTTTCGACCGGCCGAACATCTTCTACCGCATCGTGCCCAAGGAAGCGCCGCGCAAGCAGCTGATGGCCTTCCTCGGCGAGCGTCGTGGCAACGCAGGCATCGTCTACTGCCTGTCGCGCAAGAAGGTCGACGAGACCGCTGCTTTTCTCTGCGATCAAGGCTTCCCTGCGCTGCCTTACCACGCCGGCCTGGCGGCCGAGACGCGGTCTGCCAACCAGCACCGCTTCCTCAACGAGGAAGGGCTGATCATGGTCGCCACCATCGCCTTCGGCATGGGCATCGACAAGCCCAACGTGCGCTTTGTCGCCCACCTCGACCTGCCCAAGTCGCTCGAGGCCTACTACCAGGAAACCGGCCGTGCCGGGCGTGACGGCTTGCCGTCCGATGCCTGGATGGCCTACGGCCTGCAGGACATGGTGATGCTCAAGCAGATGTTGCAGAACTCTGAAGGCGACGAGCGCCACAAGCGCATCGAGCAGCACAAGCTCGATGCCATGCTGGCCCTGTGTGAAGAAACCCGCTGCCGCCGCCAGTCGCTGCTGGCCTACTTCGACGAAACCCTGGAGCAGCCCTGCGGGCATTGCGACAACTGCATCGACCAGGTACAGACCTGGGACGCCACGGAGCCGGCTCGCCAGGCGCTGTCAGCGGTGTTCCGTACCGGTCAGCGCTATGGGGTCGGGCACCTGGTCGATGTGTTGCTGGGCAAGGACACCGAGAAGGTGCGCAATTTCGGCCACGAGAAGCTCTCGGTGTTCGGTGTCGGCAAGTCGCTGGCCGAAGCCGAGTGGCGCTCGTTGTTCCGCCAGTTGGTCGCGCGCGGCCTGGTGGATATCGACCTGGAAGGCTACGGCGGCTTGCGCCTCTCCGACAGCTGCCGGCCGCTGCTGCGCGGCGAGGTGAACCTGCAGTTGCGCCGTGACCTCAAGCCGCAGACCGTAGCCAAGAGCGCCTCAGGCGGCGGCAGCCCGGCCAGCCAGTTGGTGCGTGCCGAAGAGCGCGAACTGTGGGAAGCACTGCGTACCCTGCGGCGCAAGCTGGCCGAGGAGCACAGCGTGCCGCCTTACGTCATCTTCCCCGATTCGACGCTGCTCGAGATGCTACGCAGCCAGCCGGCCAGCCTCAGCGACATGGCCCAGGTCAGCGGCGTGGGCGCGCGCAAGCTTGAGCGCTATGGCCAGGCGTTCCTTGAGGTGCTCAACAACAGCGGTGGCACTGACGAGGCACCGAAAGTGGTGCTGGACCTGCGTCACGAGCTGGTCAGCCTGGCACGCGCGGGGATGACCCCGGCGCAGATCGCCGGGCAACTCAATTGCAGTGAAAAGAACGTCTATAGCCTGCTGGCCGAGGCGCTCGGCCGCCAGGAACTGAGCCTTGATCAAGCCATCGACCTGCCAGAAGACTTGCTGGCGGAGGTGCAGGACGCCTTCCTTGACGGGGAGGGCGAACTGCCGCCGGTATCGACCATCGCGCCGCTGTTCGGGTCGCGCATACCTGAAGGTGTGCTGTATTGCGTGCGCGCCGCGTTGGCGGCGGAGTTCGAGCTCTGAGCGCGACAAGGTTCCAGGCCAGACCCGCCAACTGCTGACCTTTGTCATGTTTTTTGACGATTATCGGACACTGGCAAGGGCCCGAGCCTTGCCACGTGGTCCGGGTCATGGTTAGCTGCCTAATAATTAGATCTATCCAATGAGTTGCTTATGCCCCTGACCGACAACCAACACCGCTTCGGCATGCAGCTGGCCCAGATGTCCCGGGGTTGGCGTGCCGAGCTGGATCGCCGCCTGGCCGGGCTCAACCTGTCCCAGGCGCGCTGGCTGGTGTTGCTGCACCTGGCCCGTTTCGAGGAGGCCCCCACTCAGCGTGAATTGGCCCAGAGCGTTGGGGTCGAAGGCCCGACCTTGGCACGCTTGCTCGACAGCCTAGAGGCGCAGGGCCTGGTGCGGCGCCAAGCGGTGCTTGAAGACCGGCGGGCGAAGAAAATCCTGCTATGCCCACCGGCCAAGCCGCTGATCGAACAGATCGAGACCATTGCCAATGCATTGCGGCTTGAGCTGTTCACCGGCGTGGATGAAGCGGACCTGGAGGTGTGCATGCGCGTGCATGCGAAAATCCTCGGCAACCTCGAAAAGCCCTGATTTTTGTGGGCCGCACAGCGGCCCCTCGTTTCAGAACGTATGCCCCAGGTTCAGATACACCGCCTGCTCATGTGCGCTGTTGGCCCCGTAGCTCAGGTTCAGCGGCCCCAGCGGCGTCTCCATCCCCAGGAAGATGCTCGCTGCATTGATATAGCCGCTGTCAAATTCGTTGTCGTTGTTCCACGCCCGGCCACGCTCCAGCGACCCGCCGATATACAGCGGGAAGTCCAGTGGCACGTAGGCCCGCGGGGTCAGGCGGCGGTAGTAGACCATGCGCAGCAAGCTGACGTTTTGCCCCGACACCGAGTCCTGGCGGAACCCTGACAGCTCCCGTGCGCCGCCCATCACGAAGCTCGACGTCACCACCTCCGTTTCATCCAGTGTGCGCCCGTAGCGCCCGCCCAGCACCCAGGTGTTCGGGCCACTGCTGATGGCCTTGTCCAGGCTGAACAGCCACTGGCGATAGTCCTGGTCGGAATCGAGCGATTTGTCGTACTTGCGCAAGGTCAGGCCGATGTCTTCGCCACTGTGCGGGAAGTACACGTTGTCGAGGGTGTCGAACGAGTACTTAAGCTCGTAGAAGCCTTCATTGAAGCTGACCTTGGGCAGGTCCTGGTCGCCGATGCGCACTTCGGCTTCGCCCCAGGCCTTGCCCGCACCCAGTCGCACCTCGCCGTAGGTGCCGATCTGCCGGCCCACATTCAGGCCGAAACCGTAGCGCTCCAGGCGGTACTCGGCGACCGGGTCGTTGTCCAGGGTCGCCTCGATGTTGCGCGAGCCCACGTCCAGGTAGGGGGCAATGAAGAAGCGCGAGCCTACGTCCAGCGGTTGGTAGAACTCGCTGTAGAGCTCCTGTTGGTCGCCGATCTGCGCGCGGGTCAGCCATTCGGCGCCCAGGCTGTTGATGCCGTTGACCCGGTAGCTGGCGCCGAGGTTGAAGGCACTGTCGCCGCGCAGGTCGTCCGAGAGGTTAAGCCCCAGGCGCAGGTAGTCGGTGCCGCCGCGTCTGCCACGGGCATTGATCACCAGCGTGTTGTCGGCGCCCTTGTGCACCACACGGTATTGCACCCGGTCAAAGTAGTCCAGGCCATACAGCGTGCCCATGTCGGTCTGCAGGCGGTCCAGCTCCAGCGGCGCATTGATCGGCTGGCGGATATAGGAGCGGATCACGTCGTCGCTGACCTTGGAGTCGTTCTCTACCCTGATGGCGGTAATCACCGGGGTGCGTTGGTGCGGCGAGCGGGCAATGGCCAGGCTGCTGTCACCTTCGGGCTGGCGCAACGCCGCCAGACGCGGGTCGAGCAGGCGCGTGGCACGGTAGCCGGCTTCGATCATTTCGCGGGCCCGGCCGAAGTCGGTCACGCCAAACGCGGCCAGCGGTGGCTGCACCAGGATGTCATCACGGTGCAGGCTGGCCAGCTGCTCTTCGGAGTTGCGCCGGGTCATCAGGGTGATCGACTGGTTCAGCACATCGACCACCGTGGCCAGTTGCTTGCGGTCACGCAGTGGCGTGCCGATGTCGACCACGATGGCCAGGTCCACCCCCATGTCGCGGGCCACGTCCAGCGGAATGTTGTCGACCATGCCGCCATCCACCAACAGCCGGCCATCCAGCTCGACCGGGGCGAACACGGCAGGGATCGACATGCTGGCGCGGATCACCTGGGGCAGGTGGCCGCGGCGGAACACCACCTTTTCGCCACTGGCGATGTCGGTAGCTACCGCACGGAAAGGGATCGGCAGCTTGTCGAAGTCGCGGGTGTCGGCGGTGTGGGCCAGTTTGCTTTCAAGCAGCAGCGACAGGTTCTGGCCCTGAATCACGCCCAGGGGCAGGCCCAGGCTGCCGTCGTCGCGAAAGCTCAGCTTCTGCTTGACCAGAAAGTCGCGGTCGTCCTGCTTGCGCCGGAAGGGGATGTCCTTGCGCGGGGGCGCGTCGGACAGCGCCTGCTGCCAATCCAGGGTGGTGGCCAGCTTTTCCAGTTCTTCGACACTGTAGCCGGAGGCGTACAGCCCGCCGATCACCGCGCCCATGCTGGTGCCGGCGATGGCGTCGATGCGCACGCCCTGTTCCTCCAGGGCCTTGAGCACGCCGATATGGGCCAGGCCACGGGCCGCGCCGCCAGACAGCACCAAGCCGACCTTGGGCCGAGCCTGTTCGGCGGCATGTGCCGTAATAGCAACGAATATCGACAACAAACAGAACAGCAAACGGCGCATCGTGAGTCTCAAACCGTGGGCGAAAGACCGCTAGTATAAGCGGCCCCTTACCTGGAGATGCTTCACCATGGCCATCAGCAAGCCGGAAATCGTCATCATTTATTGCACCCAGTGCCAGTGGTTGCTGCGCGCCGCCTGGTTGGCCCAGGAGCTGCTCAGTACCTTTGCCGACGACCTCGGCCGGGTGGCGCTGGAGCCTGGCACCGGTGGCATCTTCCGCATCACCTGCAATGGCGTGCAGATCTGGGAGCGCAAGGCCGACGGTGGGTTCCCGGAGGCCAAGGTGCTCAAGCAGCGGGTACGCGACCAGATCGACCCGCAGCGCGACCTGGGCCACAACGACCGCTGATTACGTACCCTCTGCCAAAGGCCGGGGCTTGGCGGGTTGTTCGGCAGCCAGGCGGCTGGACAGCACGATGGCGAAAATGATCAGCGCGCCCCCCAGCAGCATGCGCACAGTAGGGGTCTCGGCGAACACCGCCCAGGCCACGGCGATGCCATACACCGGCTCCATACCGAACACCACGGCGGCGGTACGCGCCTTGATCACGGCCAGGCTGGCGACGAACAAGCTGTGGGCCACGCCGGTGCAGAAGATGCCGAGCAGGGCGATCCACACCCAGTCCATCGGCGTCACCGCCGCCAGCCCCGACGCTGCGAACGGCAACAGGCAGAGGCTGACCACCAGGTTCTGCCACAGCGCTGCCTGCACTGCTGGCAAGCGCCCGGAGCCGGCGCGGTTGGTCAGCGACAGCAGCGAGAACAGCAGCCCCGACAGCATTGCCCAAAGCAGGCCCCCGGTGGCCTGGCTGGCCAGGTCGAATGCCGGGGTGACCAGCACCAGGCCGATGCACACCAGCACGACCAGCACGGCTTCGTTGCGGCGGATGCGTTCGCGGAACAGCACCCCTTCAAGGATCACGGTAAAGGCCGGGAAGCTGGTAAAGCCCAGGGTGGCGATGGCTACACCGCCGACCTTGACGGCAATGAAGAAGCTGACCCAGTGACCCGCCAGCAGTACCCCGCCTAGCAGCAAGCGGCGCACATCCGGGCCCGTCAGCCGGTGCCAGCCTTTGCGGGCGAACTGGGCGAACAGCGCCAGGGCGATGACGGCGAAGGCCGCGCGGCCGAAGACGATGATCGCCGGGCTGGCGCTGGCGGCCAGTTTGCCAAACACCCCGGTGAGGCCGAAAAACAGCGCGCCGATGTGCAGGGCGCCTAGGGCAGTGCGGTGGTTCATGGTGGGTCCTTGAGCAAGAGCAGGTCAGCACTGCCCCGCGAAAGGGCCAGTGCAGGCACAGTGTAAGTCCTCAGGCCAATAGGATCTGTCGCGCACCTAGCGTCCGTTGTCGCCAGACGCTCGCCGCAAGGCTAGCGGTGTACAGCCAAACGCCCGTAGCATCGCCGCCGAAAACGCACTCTGCGAGCTGTACCCCACCTGCGCCGCAATCTCGCCCAACGGCAGCAAGGTCCGCTCCACCAGCTGCCGCGCCTTAAGCAGGCGCCGCTTGCGAATGTAGTCCATCGGCGTCATCGCGCATTCGGCGATGAAGCGCGCATGCAGCCGCGCAGTGGACAGGCCGGCCAGGCGCGCCAGGTCGGCCACCTGCAAGGGGTGGGCGACATGTTGCTCGATATGCGCATCGAAGGCGGCATAAGGCAGGCGCTGGCTGGGCCGGATGCTTGCGGCTGCTGCGGGGTTGAGGCTGGCCAACAGCAGCGCCGCGCCTTGCCGGGCAATCAGCGGGTCGTCGATGGGGCTGGTCGCCAGCCAGTCGACCAGCTGCTGCTGGCGGCTATCCAGGCCCAAGGCAGCGGGGCGATCGAGCAGGCGACGGCTGGCATCGGCATGCTCGCCCAGCTGTTCACGCAACCAGTGCTCGCCGGGCACATCCAGCACCAGGCAATCGCTGCCAGCATCGCTGGCGCAGGTGTGATGTGCGCCTGCCGGCACCACCATCAGGCCCTGGCGATCAACCCGTGCCCCGTGGCCCTGGACCTCGAAGTGCAAGCGTCCAGCCAAGCCGAACACCAGTTGCGGATGTTCGTGGCTGTGGGTAATCAGGCTGTTCCGGTAACGGCGCAGCGAGAGAATCGGGCCGGTGGTCATGGGGGCGTCCTCGCAGGGCAGGTGCGCATTGTGCCTCATTCACGGCAGGCCATCACCGGTAACCGTTTTGCCACTGCACTGTCATCTGCACCTGCCAGGCTCCAGCAAACTGCGCCGGAGCCCGCCCATGACCCATGCCGAACTCTCCCGTCCTTCGCGCAAGCAGCGCGTGCGCACCTTATGGATATCCGATGTACATCTGGGCACCCGTGACTGCCAGGCCGAGCATCTGTCGCGGTTTCTCAAGGGCTACCAGGCCGACCGCATCTACCTGGTGGGCGATATCATCGATGGCTGGAAGCTGCGCGGTGGCATCTATTGGCCGCAGGCCCACACCAACGTGATCCGACGCCTGTTGACCATGAGCAAGCGGGGCACCGAGGTGATTTATGTCACCGGCAACCATGACGAATTCCTGCGCCGCTATTCCAAGCTGATGCTGGGCAATATCCAGTTGGTGGACGAGGCCGAGCACCTGACTGCCGATGGCCGACGCCTGCTGGTGATCCATGGCGACCAGTTCGATGTGATTACCCGCTACCACCGCTGGCTGGCGTTTCTGGGGGACCGCGCGTATGAGTCCACCCTGGTGCTCAACCGTTGGCTCAACCATTGGCGTGCCCGTTACGGCTATGGCTACTGGTCGTTGTCGGCCTACCTCAAGCACAAGGTCAAGGGCGCGGTGAACTTCATCAGTGACTTCGAGGCTGCCATTGCCCATGAGTGCACCCGCAGAGGCTTTCATGGGGTGGTTTGCGGGCATATTCATCATGCCGAAATGCGCAAGGTGGGGGAGGTCGAGTACCTCAATTGCGGGGATTGGGTGGAGTCGTGCACGGCGTTGATCGAGCACTGGGATGGCAGCATCGAATTGTATCGGCTGGCGGATGTGCAGGCGCAGAGCGCGCAGAAGGTGGCGACGGTGCGCGAATCGGCGTGAGGCTTGAGGGGCATGGGGCGCGCGATGCGGCCCCGGCGATTTACAGGCTGATCTTGCCCAGCAGAATATCGCGGAACATGGCGAAATCACCCATCAGGCTATAGAACGGGTAGGTGAACGTCGCCGGCCGGTTCTTCTCGAAAAAAAAATGCCCGACCCAGGCAAACCCATAGCCGAACAGCGGCACGGCCAGCAGCAGCAACCATTTGCCGCTGCCGATGGTGTACGCCAGCAGGGCAATTACCAGGCTCGTCCCGACAAAGTGCAGGCGGCGGCACGTGGGGTTGCTGTGCTCGCCCAGGTAGTAGGGGTAGAACTCGGCAAAACTGCGAAACTGCGCTGTGCGGGTCATGGCAGTGCTCCGGGATTAATACTTGTGGATAAGATGCACGGCGTGGAGCCTGAATCGAGTCTAGAGTCATTGGCGGGGCCTACCAGTGACAATAGGCGCCAATTGAGTATCCTTGGGGTTCACCGCAGGAGCGGTCAGCATAAGAAGCCTGTCATGAGTGAAAGAACCACGTCAGCCAGCTGGGCATCAGGGATCGTCAAGGCACTCGAGCTGGAAGGGCTCGACTGCCCGGCCATGTTCAAGCAGCTAGGGCTGGACTTCGCTGCCCTCGATGACCCCGACGCGCGTTTCCCCCAGGACGCCATGACCCGGCTCTGGCAACTGGCGGTAGAGCTGTCGGGCAACGAAGCCATCGGCCTGAACATGGCGCGGGTGGTGCGCCCGGCGTCGTTCCATGTGGTGGGTTATGCGTTGATGTCCAGCCGCACCCTGGCCGAAGGTTTCGAGCGGCTGGTGCGGTACCAGCGCATCATTGCCGAAAGTTCCGACCTCAGCTTTCGCCTTGGCCCAGAGGGCTATTCGCTGGTTCTGACCGTGCATGGCGACCATCTGCCGCCAACCCGGCACAGCGCCGAAGCGTCGTTGGCGTGTGCGCTTGCGTTGTGCACCTGGCTCAGCGGGCGTGACATTCAGCCACGACGTGTGCTGGTTCAGGGGCCGCAGCCCAAGAACGTCGAACCTTACAAGGTGGCGTTCCACTCACCGCTGGTGTTCGACGCACCGCACGATGCACTGGTGTTCGAGCGTGCCGACATGGAGGCGCCGCTGCCGACTGCCAACGAGGCGATGGCGGTGCTGCATGACCGTTTTGCCGGTGAGTACCTGGCGCGCTTCTCGGAAAGCCGGGTGACCCACAGGGTCCGCCAGGTGCTGTGCCGCATATTGCCCCAGGGCGAGCCCAAGCGCGAAACCCTGGCCCAGGCCCTGCACCTGTCTCAACGTACCTTGCAGCGGCGCCTGCAAGAAGAAGGTACCAGCTTCCAGACCTTGCTCGACGATACCCGGCGTGAGCTGGCCGAGCAGTACCTCGCCCAGCCGGGCATGACCTTGCTGGAAACCGCCTACCTGTTGGGCTTTGCCGACCCGAGTAATTTCTACCGGGCGTTCCGTCGCTGGTTCGATGCCACACCCAGCGAGTACCGCGCCCGTCTGGGCGCGGAGCCTGAGGGGCTCAGTGACGCCAGAACGCCGGCATGCACAACACTAGCACCGTGATGATCTCCAGGCGGCCCAGTAGCATGCCGCCGGCGAGGATCCACTTGGCGGCGTCCGGCAACGTGGCATAGTTGCCGGCCGGGCCGATCACTTCGCCCAGCCCCGGGCCTACGCCCGATACCGTGCCGGCAGCACCGGTCAGTGCGGTCATCCAGTCCACGCCCAGCAGCGACAACAGCAACGCCATCACGCAGATGGTGATCGCGAAGAAGAACGAGAAGGTCAGGATCGAACGCACGATTTCTTCGTCGAGGCGGTGCCCGTTGTACTTCTGCTTGATCACTGCGCGCGGGTGGATCAGTTGGTTGAGGCTGGCCTTGAGCAGGATGTAGGCGACCTGGAAGCGGAAAATCTTGATACCGCCTGCGGTCGAGCCAGAGCAGCCGCCGATGAAGCCCAGGTAAAAGAACAGCATCAGCGAGAAATTGCCCCACAGGCTGTAGTCGCCCAGGGCGAAGCCGGTGGTGGTCACCACCGAGGTCACGTTCAGCGCCACGTGGCGCAAGGCATCCAGCCAGTGCAGGTTGGTGGTGGCCCAGTACCAGGAGCCCAGCACCAGCCAGGTGACCACCAACATGCCGAGCAACCCCTGAACCTGCTGGTCGCGGAGCAACGCCCTACGGTTGCCGCGCAGGGTCGCCACATACAGGGTGAAGGGCAGGCTGCCGAGGATCATGACCACCACCGCGACCCAGTGCACGGCAGGGATATCCCATTTTGCCAGCGACTGGTCGGAGGTCGAGAACCCGCCGGTGGAAATCGCCGACATGGCATGGTTGATGGCATCGAACGGCCGCATGCCGGCCCACCAGAAGGCCAGCGCGCCGAGCACGGAGAAGCCGACGTACACGCCGACGATCGACTTGGCCACCATGTGCGAACGGGGCATGACCTTCTCGGAACGGTCCGAGGACTCGGTCTGGAACAGGCGCATGCCACCAATGCGCAGCAGCGGCAAAATCGCGACCGCCATGGCGATGAAGCCGATGCCGCCGAGCCAGTGCAGCATCGAGCGCCACATCAAGATCCCCGGCGACATGCTGTCCAGGCCGCTGAGCACCGTGGCGCCGGTGGCGGTGATGCCGGACATGCTCTCGAAGAAGGCGTCGGTGTAGCTGATGTGCTGGGTCAGCAGGAACGGCAGGGCGGCGAACACGCACACCACCAGCCAGCTGCTGACCGTCAGCAGGTACATGTCGCGCGGGCGCAGGTGCACATGCTCGGGGCGGCCCTGTACGACCATGAGCAGGCCGGCAATGAACGTGATCAGGCTGGACCAGAGGAACGACGGCATGTCGCCGGTGCGCTCGAAGATCACCAGGGTGGCCATGGGCACGACCATGCTGACGGCCAGGGTGATCAGAAAGATGCCGATGATGAAACCAATGATCCTTAAGGTCGGCAACGCCATGTGATCTGCTCTGACTCGAAACGGAAGGGCGCCATTCTACCTATGGGTCTGGTGATGTAAACGCTAGAATGGCCGCACATTCACCTGCCAGGAGGGTAGCCGATGGAGGCTCTCGACGCATTGCTCAACCGTGTTTCCGTGCCACGCCTGACCGACCCCGCGCCCAATGATGCCCAGCGCGAGGCGTTATTCCAGGCCGCATTGCGTGCACCGGACCATGGCCAGCTGCGCCCGTGGCGGTTTCTGACCATCGAAGGCCAGGGCCGCGAGAAGCTCGGCGAGTTGTTCGCCGAAGCGGTACAGAACAAGGGTGATGCCAGCCAGGCAGCGCTGGACAAGGCTCGCGCCATGCCGCTGCGTGCGCCGTTGCTGATCGTGGTGATCGCCAAGCTGCAGGACCACTTCAAGGTGCCCAAGTCCGAGCAGCGCCTGGCGGCGGGGTGTGCGGCCCATGGCATTCTGATCGCGGCGCATGCCCAGGGGGTTGGCGCGGTGTGGCGTACCGGTGACATGGCCTTTGACGCGCATGTGCACAAGGGGCTGGGGTTGGCCGAGAGCGAGGAGTTGATCGGTTACCTGTATGTGGGCACGCCGGTGAACGAGCCGCGTACGGCGCCAGTGCTGGAGACTGCTGATTTCGTCAGTGCCTGGGGTGAGTAACCGCTGAGAATGCTGGGGCGCGTAGCGGCCCCGGCAATCTCAAACCATGACCTCCGTTACAGGTAACTCCAGCCTGGCCACAAACCCGCCCTGCGGATGATTCGCCAGTACCAGGCTGCCGCCATGGCGCTCCGCCGCCTTGCGCGCAATCGCCAGCCCCAGCCCATGCCCAGCTGCTTGCTGCCCCGGCGCACGGAAGAACGGCTCACCCAGCTGCGCGAGGTACTCAGCCGCTACCCCGGGGCCATGGTCGCGTACTGTCAACACGATACGGTCCTGCTCACGCTCGGCGCTGATTTCGATCGGCTGCCCGGCCGGGTTGAAGCGCAAGGCATTGCGCAGCAGGTTGTCCACGGCGCGCTCGATCAGGGTTGGCCAACCCTGCAAGGTCAGCCCTGCTTGCGCCTGCAGCCGCACCTCCTGCTCCGGTGCGCTGAGCAACGCATCCTTGCGCACGCCGCCCAGCAAGGCGTTGAGGTCGACCGGCTCGGCGTGGGCCTGCTCGGCATCGACGCGGGCCAGGGCGAGGATTTCGCTGATCAGGTCTTCGAGCCGGTCGCATTCACGGGTCAGCCGTGGCCACAAGGCCTGGCGCTGCTCGGGCTCGGCACGCTCGGCCAATGCCAGGGCAATGCGCAGCCGTGCCAACGGTGAGCGCAGTTCATGAGACACATCGCGCAGCAACTGGCGCTGGCTGCCGATCGTACTCTGCAGGCGGGCGCCCATCTTGTTGAAGTCGTTGGCCAGTACCCCGAACTCATCGCGGCGGGCGGCCAGGCGGGCCAGGCTGTTCTGCTGGTAGCTGGTCTGGCCGAGGTCGTGCACGGCGCTGCGCAGGCGGCTCAAAGGGCGGGTGATGGACAGGGTTACCAGCAGGCTGAACAGGGTCAGTACCACCAGGGCGATGCCCAGCGCACTGAGCGGCCAGAGCAGGCTCTCACGGTGCCAGGCGTCCAGTTCGGGATGAGGGATTCGGTAGATCAGCAGGTAGGTTTCACCGCTGTAGGGGCTGGTGTATTCCTCGGTCAGACGGCGCCACGGCAGGCGCCGCTCGTCATTGTGCTGGCGTGCCTCGAACGCGGCGGCGCGGCGCGGGAAGGTACCGGGCACGACAGCGTCGCCGCTGTCGTCGAGCACCTGCACGTCGATCTTGAAGCGTTGCTTGCGGCGTTCGAGAAAGTGCTGCGCCGAGTCCATGCCTTCCTGTTCGTAGTGCTTGGCCCAATGGCTGGCCAGGGTGTTGAGGCCCGGGTGGCGGCTGAGGATCCAGGCGTCCTGGTTGAGCATGTGGCCGAGCAGGATCGACAGGCCCGCAACCAGGGTAATGGCCAGCCAAAAGCTGGCCAGGATGCGCCAGAACAGTGAACGCAAGTGCACCTCCTGCAAACGGGAAAAGCCCGGCCCGCAGGGGTGCGGGCCGGGCGTGGGGCGGACAGCTTACTGGGCCTTGCCGCCTTTTTCAGCTTTCCAGGCCTGGAACTCTTGCCATTCGGCTTTCTTCGCGGCGCGTTCTTTTTGCAGCTCGTCGAACTGCTTCTGTTGCTCAGGCTTGAGCAGGCCGCGGACCTGGCTGTCGGTCTTGTCGCGGCTGGCCTTGAGTTCGTCCTTCATGGCCTTCTGGTCGGCGGCCGGCAGCTTGGACAGGTAGCGCTCGGTGATGTCGCGGCGTTGCTTCATCTGCTCGCCCATCAGCTTGCCAATCTGCTGGCGCTGGTCGCGGCTCAGGTCCAGTTGGGCGAAAGGCGCATCACCGCGATGATGCGGGCCGTCGTGACGCGGGCCGCCTTCAGGCATGGCCATGGCCACGGTCGGCAGGGCGGCGGCGAACATCAGGGCGATAAGGGTCTTGCGCATGGTGTCTCTCCTTTCATAGGCCGGTGGTTACCGGATGAGCACAGTCTACGCAACTGACCGTCAAGGGCGGTCAGGGGAGGGTAAAGGCTGGGTAAAGATGAGTTGCCGAGCGTGTTGGGGCTGCGAGGCGGCCCCGGCACGTCACAGGCTGTAGTAATAGCCGCGGCTGCGCAGCGCAACGATGCGCGGGCGCCCATCGGCATGCGGCCCGATCTTCTTGCGCAGGTTGCTGACGTGCATGTCCAGGCTGCGGTCGTACAGGGTCAGCTTGCGGCCCAGGCCGATCTGCGCCAGTTCCTGCTTGTCCAGCGGCTCACCCGGCTGGCGCAGCAGGGCTTCGAGGATGCGGCTTTCGGACAGGGTCAGGGTCATCTCGCGGCCATCGATGCTGGCCACGCCACGTGCCGGGCTGTAGGCCAGGTCGCCGATCTCTACCTGGGTGGTGGTGGCTGCCGGGTGGCTGCGGCGCAACACGGCGCGCAGGCGGGCCGTGAGCTCGCGCGGGTCGCAGGGTTTGGCCAGGTAATCGTCGGCGCCGAGCTCAAGGCCGAGGATGCGGTCCAGGGGTTCGCCCCGTGCCGAGAGCATCAGCACAGGCAGGTCGGCATGTTCGCTGCGCAATTGCTTGAGCAGTTCCAGGCCGCTGCCGTCTGGGAGCATCACATCCAGCACCACGGCGGCCGGGGCATGTTCGGCCAGGGCCTGGCGTGCGCTCAGGCCATCATGGCAGGCGCGGACGGTAAACCCTTCCTGGGTCAGCCAGCTGCCGAGCAGCTCGCACAGCTCCTGGTCATCATCAATCAGTAACAGCTCGCTCATGACTCACTCAATTCAACCATTGACGGCGAGTATTCGGCCCGCCAGTGGCAAAGATACCGCAGACTGATGGCAAGCGTATAACCGCCAGTACCGCGCGGCCCTGTGGGTGCGGCTTTACCCGCGAAAAGGGCCGCGCGGTGTCGGGTCAAGGCAGGACTTGCTTGAAGGGTTTGACGATGACGTTGTCGTACACGCCCGCAGCAATATACGGGTCGGCATCGGCCCAGGCCTGTGCCGCAGCCAGGGAGTCGAACTCGGCCACGATCAGGCTGCCGCTGAAACCGGCTTCACCTGGGTCGTTGCTGTCGATGGCCGGATGTGGGCCTGCCAGCACCACGCGGCCTTCGGCCTTGAGCTGCTGCAGGCGCTCGATGTGTGCCGGGCGGGCAGCCAGGCGCTTTTCCAGGGAGTTTGCGACGTCGCTGGCGATGATGGCGTAGAGCATGTCAATCCTTGGGTTTGGAGGTAGTAGGGTCGTCGTGCAGGTGGCGTGACAGGTACACACCTTGGGCCACCAGGAAGATCACGGTCATGCCCAGGCTGCCGAACACCTTGAAGTCGACCCAGAAGGCCTGGAAGGTGAAGGCGACGAACAGGTTGGCCGCACCGCAGACCAGGAAGAAGCAGATCCAGGCCAGGTTCAGGCGGGCCCAGATGGCATCGGGCAGGGTCAGGGCGTGGCCCATGATGCGCTTGATCAGCACCCGGTCGCCGATGAAGTGGCTGCCGGCGAAGGCCAGGGCGAACAGCCAGTTGACCACCGGCGCTTTCCATTTGAGGAAGGTTTCGCTGTGGAAGGTCAGGGTCAGGCCGCCGAACACCAGGCAGGCGATCAGGGTCAGCCATTGGCCCTTTTCCAGCTTGCGCTGGCGCAGGAACAGGGCACCGTAGACCACCAGGGAGCTGACGATGAGCATGGCCGTGGCGCTGTAGATACCGCCGAATTCGAAGCTGTGGCCGGCAACCTCCAGGGGCCGCGGGTCGAGCTTGTAGACGATGAAGAACAGTAGCAACGGGATGAAATCGATGAATTGTTTCACAATGGCAGCCAGAATCGGGATGTGACGGCATAATAACAAACATCGATTCCAGCGAAAGCGCTCCTCCATGAATGTTGATCTGCACTGTCACAGCACGGCCTCCGATGGCGCCCTGTCGCCCACGGTCCTGGTCGCCCGGGCCCATGAGCACGGGGTGCAAACGCTGGCACTCACCGACCACGACACCCTCGAAGGGCTGGCCGAAGCGCGCCAGGCCTGCCGCGAGCGCGGCATGCACTGGGTTAGCGGGGTAGAGCTGTCGTGCACGTGGGGTGGGGCGACCATCCATGTGCTGGGGTATGACTTCCCCCTCGACGCACCGCCGTTGCTCGAAGCCATCGAAGCCCTGCACCGTGGCCGCTGGCTGCGTGCCGAGGAAATCGACAAACGGCTGGCTGCCAAGGGCATGCCCGGCGCGCTTGAGGGTGCCAGGGCCGTGCAGCAAGCGTTGGGCGACAGTGGCAACGCCCCGGCGCGCCCGCACTTTGCCGAGTTTCTGGTGCGTGCCGGTCACGTCAAGGACCGCGGCGAAGCGTTCCGCAAGTGGCTGGGCGCCGGCAAGCTGGGTGACGTCAAGCAGCACTGGCCGACCCTGGATGAAACTGTCGCCACGCTGCGCCAGTCCAACGCTTGGGTAAGCTTGGCGCATCCGATGCATTACGATCTGACCCGCAGCAAGCGCAGACGGCTGATTGCCGACTATATTCAGGCAGGCGGGCAGGCGCTTGAGGTGGTCAACGGGATGATGCCGGCCGAGCAGGTGGGCACGATGTCCATCCTCACCCGCGAGTTCGGCCTGCTGGCAAGCGCTGGCAGTGACTTCCACGGCCCCGGCACCTGGGGCGAAATCGGTGCCTACCGGCCTTTGCCCGAGGACCTGCCACCTCTGTGGCGCCGATTCAGCCATGAACAGCCTTTGGCGGTATGAACAGGAAGACTACGTGAGCCAATTTTTCCAGATACATCCGGAGAATCCGCAGCAGCGGCTGATCCGCCAGGCGGTGGAGATCATCCGCAAGGGCGGGGTGGTGGTCTATCCGACCGATTCGGCCTATGCGCTGGGTTGCCAGATTGGCGACAAGGGCGCGGTGGAGCGCGTACGGCGCCTGCGTGGCCTGGACAAGACCCACAACTTCACCCTGATGTGCTGCGACATGTCGCAACTGGGGCTGTATGCCAAGGTCGATACCGGTACCTTCCGCCTGCTCAAGGCGCATGTGCCGGGGCCGTACACCTTCATTCTCAACGGCACCCGTGAAGTGCCGCGCCTGCTGCTGCACGAGAAACGCCGCACCATCGGCCTGCGCGTGCCGGACCACGCCATCACCCTGGCGCTGCTGGCTGAACTGGGCGAGCCACTGATGAGTGTCAGCCTCATCCTGCCGGGCGACGACCAGCCGATGACCGACCCCTACGAGATCCGTGAGCGGCTGGAGCATCATGTGGACCTGGTGATCGACGGCGGTTTCGGTGATCTGAAGGCATCGACCATCATCGACCTGTCCGGCGACGAGCCCGAGCTGATCCGCGAAGGTTGTGGCGACCCCACGCCATTCATGGTCAATGCGTGAGCCAGGTGGAGGCGCCCGAGGCGCCGGCCGAGGAGGCCGAGTCGCCTCAACAGTTGCAACTGGCCCTGGTCTATGGCGAAGCCCTGACCGAGATGCCGGTAGACCTGTACATCCCGCCGGATGCGCTTGAAGTCATTCTCGAGGCGTTCGAAGGCCCGCTGGACCTGCTGCTGTACCTGATCCGCAAGCAGAACATCGATATCCTCGACATCCCGGTGGCGGAGATCACCCGCCAGTACATGGGCTATGTCGAGCTGATGAAGAGCGTGCGCCTGGAACTGGCAGCCGAGTACCTGGTCATGGCGGCCATGCTGGCCGAGATCAAGTCGCGCATGTTGCTGCCCCGCTCGGCCGAGATCGAAGAGGAAGAGGGCGACCCGCGCGCCGAGCTGATCCGCCGCTTGCAGGAATACGAGCGCTTCAAGGCCGCTGCAGAAGGGATCGATACACTGCCACGGGTGGGTCGCGACATTGTCGTGCCGCGCCTGGAAGCACCGCAGGCTAAGGTGCGCAAGCTGCTGCCCCAGGTCAGCCTGGAGGAGCTGCTGGTATCGATGGCCGAGGTGATACGCCGCAATGACCTGTTCGAAAGCCACCAGATCACCCGCGAAACGCTGTCTACCCGTGAGCGCATGAGCCAAGTACTCGAACGCCTCAAGGGCGGCGCCTTCGTGCCCTTCGTCGAGCTGTTCGGCGCAGAAGAGGGCAAGTTGGGGGTGGTGGTGACGTTCATGGCGATTCTTGAGCTGGTGAAGGAATCACTGGTCGAACTGGTGCAGAATGAGCCTTTCGCCGCGATCCACGTCCGGCTTCGCGCCGAGTTTGTTGAAGAACCTGATGAACCTGAATGAACCCCGCGACCTGGCGTCGCTGATCGAAGCTTTTTTGCTCGCTTCGGGCAAGCCGCAGTCCCTGGAGCGCTTGTACGAGCTGTTCGAGGAGGCCGAGCGCCCGGAGCCCAAGGTGTTCAAGAAGGCCCTGGAAGTGCTCGGCAAGTCCTGCAGCGGGCGTGCCTTCGAGCTCAAGGAAGTTGCCACCGGCTATCGCCTGCAGATCCGCGAAACCTTTGCTCCGTGGGTTGGGCGCCTGTGGGAAGAGCGGCCGCAGCGCTATTCCCGTGCGCTGCTTGAAACCATGGCGCTGATTGCCTACCGCCAGCCCATCACCCGTGGCGAGATCGAGGACGTGCGCGGCGTGGCGGTGAACAGCAATATCATCAAGACCTTGATGGAGCGCGAGTGGATTCGCATCGTGGGTTATCGCGAAGTGCCGGGGCGGCCGGCGATGTTCGCCACCACCAAGGCATTTCTCGACCACTTCAATCTCAAGAGCCTTGAGGAGCTGCCGGCATTGGCCGAACTGCGCGAGATGGAACCGGAGCCGTTGCTCGACCCCGATGACGCGCCAGTACCTGCGCACCTGCAGGCGCTGGCCGATGCCAGCCTTGGCGAGGGCGAAGCCGAGGCCGAGGTGCCGAAGGATGAGACCAGCTTCCGCAGCCTGCTGGTGGAGTTGGATGCGATGGAAGAGGGGCTGAAGACCGATTTCGATGATTTGCGTGAAGAAGAGGAGGTGGTTGAACCCGAGGCTTCACTGGACGACGAGGGCAAGTTGCAGACCTGAGGCTTATGCTGGCAGTGCGGGCCTCTTCGCGGGGCAAGCCCGCTGCTACAGGTTTGGCCGCTCACCGTCAGAGCCCACAAACCGGTGGGAGCGGGCTTGCCCCGCGAAGAGGCCCGCACTAACAGCGCAAAACCACTGGGCAGAAAACCCTGCCGGCCCCCGCAAAACCCACTACGCTCGAGTGCGTTCCTGATACGAACCGCGTATGATGCGCGGCCCTTTGGCGCGTTCGTCGCCAAGACCCCTTTTTCATTCCTACACCGGGAGGTGCCCAGATGAGTGAGCAAGACCTGCAAAATACCGAAATTACCCCTCCATCCGGCGAAAAGCTGCAGAAAGTACTGGCGCGCATTGGCGTCGGTTCGCGCCGTGACGTCGAGGCCTGGATCAGCCAGGGCCGCATCAAGGTCAATGGCGTGGCCGCCACCCTCGGCCAGCGCGTCGACCTGCACGACGCCATCGCTGTCGATGGCAAGCTGATCAAGCGCGAAGAAGCCGCCGAGGCCACCCGCCGGGTGATCATGTACAACAAGCCCGACGGCGAGATCTGCACCCGTGACGACCCGGAAGGCCGCCCGACGGTGTTCGACCGCCTGCCGCGGCCGAAAGAAGGGCGCTGGATCAACATCGGCCGCCTGGACATCAACACCACCGGCCTGTTGCTGTTCACCACCGACGGTGAGTTGGCCAACCGCCTGATGCACCCTTCCTACGAGATGGACCGTGAGTACGCGGTACGTGTGCGGGGCGAGGTCGACGACGAGATGCTCGATCGCCTCAAGGCTGGCGTGATGCTCGAAGACGGCCCGGCCAAGTTCACCGACATCCAGAAGGCACCGGGCGGCGAAGGCTTCAACCACTGGTACCACTGCGTGGTGATGGAAGGCCGTAACCGTGAAGTGCGTCGCCTGTGGGAGTCGCAGGGCATGGTGGTCAGCCGCCTGAAGCGCGTGCGCTTCGGCCCGGTGTTCCTCAACTCCGACCTGCCGATGGGCCGCTGGCGCGAAATGACCCAGGGTGAAATCGACATCCTGGCCGCTGAAGTGGGCCTGCAGCCAGTTGCGCTGCCGACCTTGAACCTCAAGGCCAAGGACAAGATGGAGCGCATGCAGCGCAAGTCGAGCCGTCCGATGGGCCGTGGCGAGCGCGTGCGCAACCTGCGCCCTGCCAGCGAAGGGGCTGCCGAGCGCCCAGCACGCCAACCGCGTGACAGCGCGGGTGAGCGCCCAGCCCGCCAACCGCGTGATACCACCGGTGAGCGCCCTGCGCGCCAGTCGCGTGACGACGCGCGTAAAGGCAACCGTGGCAGCGCGGTGGCCGAGCGCCCGAGCGAGATGCGCAAGCGTACCGCCAAGCCAGACGGCGACAAGCCGGCAGGCCGTGGTCGCGGCAAGCCGCGCGGTTGATCAGCAGCGCTAGATAAGAACCAGCCTCCGGGCTGGTTTTTTTTGCTTTGGATTCAGCGGCGGCACCTTAGGCTGTCGCCAAGATATTGAACAAAAAGAATTTTTCTGACGACTGGCAAGTTTTCAAACCGGCCTGTAAAGAAATTTATACGGATGCAGGCAAAATACGCCCTGAATTCAGATTTCCCCTACCTGTGTAAACATAACTTGCCGCACCCCGCGCGGCGAGGCACCCCTGTCGCTCGCGCCCCCTATTGCCCAAACCCCCGCCGCACGCTGATATAGCGGCCATTGCCGTGTGCAAAAGCCCGCCCAGAGAGGCGTGCTGACAAAACAACAAATGGAGGCGCCATGTACGCCGATCACTTCGCCTTTCAAGGCCTTTACCACAGGATCGCTGCGTTTTTCCCCGGGGAAATGACGCAACGCGTTGACGCCTGCGCGCTTGCAGGGGTATACAGTGCGCCGCGTTTTACCTGTGACCCTCTTGCGTACCGCGCACTCTTGATCACACCCGGCTGACCCGCCCTGGCGGCGCCCGCGTTCAAGAAACCCAAGGTAACCACCTTGCCCATTCCGCTGCGCCACGAGCGCGGTGGGTCCGATTTCGTCACAGATAAAAACAATGCAGGTGACTTCGTTCATGAGTGGACAAAACATGCATTCAGGCGAGCTAAAGCGGGGCCTGAAGAACCGCCATATCCAGTTGATCGCCCTCGGCGGAGCGATTGGTACCGGCCTGTTCCTGGGTTCGGCAGGCGTGATGAAATCCGCCGGCCCGTCGATGATTCTTGGCTATGCCATCTGCGGCTTCATCGCCTTCATGATCATGCGCCAGCTGGGCGAGATGATCGTCGAAGAGCCGGTGGCCGGTTCGTTCAGCCACTTTGCCCACAAGTACTGGGGCGGCTTCGCCGGCTTCATGTCGGGCTGGAACTGTTGGGTGCTGTACATCCTGGTGGGCATGTCGGAGCTGACGGCGGTCGGCAAGTACATCCACTACTGGTGGCCAGAGATCCCGACCTGGGTCACGGCGGCGGGCTTCTTCCTGCTGATCAACTTCATCAACCTGATGAACGTGAAAGTCTTCGGCGAGGCAGAATTCTGGTTCGCCATCATCAAGGTCGTGGCCATCGTCGGCATGATCGGCCTGGGTGCGTACCTGCTGACCAGCGGTAGCGGTGGCCCCGAGGCTTCGGTTACCAACCTGTGGGCGCACGGCGGCTTCTTCCCGCATGGCGTCAGCGGCCTGGTGATGGCGTTGGCGTTCATCATGTTCTCCTTCGGTGGCCTGGAAATGCTCGGCTTCACCGCAGCCGAGGCCGACAAGCCGAGGACCGTGATTCCCAAGGCCATCAACCAGGTCATCTACCGCATCCTGATCTTCTACATCGGTGCGCTGGTCGTGCTGCTGTCGCTGACCCCGTGGGACAACCTGGTCGCCAGCATCGACGCCTCTGGCGGCAGCTACGGCAGCAGCCCGTTCGTTCAGGTGTTCTCCCTGCTGGGCAGCGACGTGGCCGCCCACCTGCTGAACTTCGTGGTCCTGACCGCAGCGCTGTCGGTGTACAACAGCGGTACCTACTGCAACGCCCGCATGCTGCTGGGCATGGCCGAGCAAGGTGACGCCCCGGCGGCCCTGGCGAAGGTCGACAAGCGCGGTGTGCCGGTGCGTTCGATCCTGGTGTCGGCTGCAGTGACCCTGATTGCAGTGCTGCTCAACTACTTCATTCCGCAGAATGCGCTGGAGCTGTTGATGTCGCTGGTCGTGGCGACCTTGGTGATCAACTGGGCGATGATCAGCTACTCGCACCTGAAATTCCGCCAGCACCTCGACCGCACTGGCCAGAAGCCGCTGTTCAAGGCGCTGTGGTACCCCTACGGCAACTACATCTGCCTGGCGTTCGTGGTGCTGATCCTCGGCATCATGCTGCAGATTCCGGGTATCAATATTTCGGTGTATGCGATCCCGGTGTGGTTGTTGGTGATGTTCATCTTCTACATCTTCAAGCCCAAGCGTGATGCACAGGCCAATGGCACCGCTGCCGGTACTGTTGCCAAGTAAGCGCTGCAGGCGATAACGCAAACCCGATGTCAGGTCATTGGCATCGGGTTTTTTGTTGCCAATAAAGCTGTCAAAAACTCAGATCTGCTCGAGCAACCAGCTGCGAAACGCCCGCAACGACGGCAGCGCTTCATTGCGCGGCGGGTAGATCAGGTAATAGCTGCGCTGGCTGGCAAATGCTGCGCCGGGGCTGAACAGCTCGCCCTTGGCCAGCTCCTCTTGCACCAGAATCCGCGGCACCAGGCCAATGCCGATGCCGGCCCGCACCGCCTGGATCAGGTGTGAGGTCAGCTCGAAACTCGGCCCCAGGCGCATCGCCCGATGCGGCAGCTGGTGATGCGAGAACCACTCGCCCCAGGCATGCGGGTTGTTGGCGACATTGAGCAGCACTTCCTCGCTGACCCGGGCGGGGCTCCAGCCATGCGGGTCGGCGGCTGCCTCTGGCGGCAGGATCACCAGCAGCTCCTCGGCATGCAGGCGGTGGCAGATCAGCCCTGGCAGGTCGTGGCTCGCCACCCCGATGGCCGCATCGATCTCGCTGGTGTCGAAGTTGATCGCTTCGATCCGTGAATGAATATGCACCAACATGCCCGGGTGGGCGCTGTAGAACGCATGCAGCCGCGGCAGCAACCATTTCGAGCCGAAGGTGGGCAGGGTGGCCAAGCGCAGCGTGCCGACGCCCGACTGGTAGGCCAGCGCCTGCAGCGTGGCGCTGCGGATGCGGCCCAATGCCTCGCTCAGCTCGCGCTGGTACAGCCGGCCGACGTCGGTCAACTGCACCTGGCGGCCCTCGCGGCGGAACAGCGTCAGCCCCAATTGCTGCTCCAGCGCCTGCACCTGGCGGCTGACGGCGCTCTGGGTCAGTGACAGTTCGGCGGCGGCGCGGGTGTAGCTTTCATGCCGCGCGGCGGCTTCGAATGCCAGCAGCAGTGACATGGACGGTGTCAGGTGGCGGTAATTCATTCATAAAAGTCATCGATAGCGGCAGGATTATCCGTTTGCCCCTGGCGCGAAAGTACAGGAACATTGGCCTATTCGTCATCAGGTGTGAAACGACTCATGCCGGTGTGACAGGATTTCCGTGAATTAGCCCATATCAAGAGGCCATCCTTCGATGATCGCCCAGCTGCCGACCAGTGCACCGTCCGCGAACTACCCAGAATTCCTCGAAGCCCTGCGCAACAGCGGCTTCCGTGGCCAGATCAGTGCCGATTACGCGACCCGTACGGTGCTGGCCACCGACAACTCGATTTACCAGCGCCTGCCCCAGGCGGCGGTGTTCCCGCGTGACGCCGATGACGTGGCGCGGGTCGCCGCGCTGATGGGAGAGGCGCGCTTTGCGCAGGTCAAGCTGACCCCGCGTGGCGGCGGTACCGGCACCAACGGCCAGTCGCTGACCGACGGCATCGTGGTCGACCTGTCGCGGCACATGAACAGCATCCTCGAAATCAACGTCGAACAGCGTTGGGTACGGGTCCAGGCCGGTGTGGTCAAGGACCAGCTCAATGCCGCGCTCAAGCCCCATGGGCTATTCTTCGCGCCTGAACTGTCCACCTCCAACCGCGCCACCGTCGGCGGCATGATCAACACCGACGCCAGCGGCCAGGGCAGCTGCACCTACGGCAAGACCCGCGATCACGTGCTCGAATTGCACAGCGTACTGCTCGGCGGCGAACGCCTGCACAGCCTGCCCATCGATGACGCCGCGCTGGCCCAGGCCTGCGCCGCGCCGGGGCGGGTTGGCGAAGTCTATCGGGTGGCCCGCGAAATCCAGGAAACCCAGGCCGAACTGATCGAAAGCACCTTCCCCAAGCTCAACCGCTGCCTGACCGGTTACGACCTGGCGCACCTGCGCGACGAGCAGGGGCGCTTCAACCTCAACAGCGTGCTGTGCGGTGCCGAAGGGTCGCTGGGTTACGTCGTCGAAGCCAAGCTCAATGTGCTGCCGATCCCGAAATACGCGGTACTGGTCAACGTCCGTTACACCAGCTTCATGGATGCCCTGCGTGATGCCAATGCCTTGATGGCGCACAAACCCTTGTCGATCGAAACCGTCGACTCCAAGGTACTGATGCTGGCGATGAAGGACATCGTCTGGCACAGCGTCGCCGAATATTTCCCCGCCGACCCCGAGCGCCCGACCTTGGGTATCAACCTGGTGGAGTTCTGTGGCGATCAGCCTGACGAGGTCAATGCGCGGGTGCAGGCGTTCATCCAGCACCTGCAAAGCGACACCAGCGTCGAGCGCCTTGGGCACACCCTGGCCGAGGGCGCCGAGGCCGTCACCCGCGTCTACACCATGCGCAAACGCTCGGTGGGCCTGCTTGGCAACGTCGAGGGCGAGGTGCGCCCGCAGCCATTCGTCGAAGACACGGCAGTACCGCCAGAGCAACTGGCCGACTATATTGCCGACTTCCGCGCGCTGCTCGACGGCCATGGCCTGGCCTATGGCATGTTCGGCCACGTCGACGCCGGCGTGCTGCACGTGCGCCCGGCGCTGGACATGAAAGACCCGGCCCAGGCCGCACTGGTCAAGCCGATTTCCGATGCCGTGGCGGCGCTGACCCAGCGCTATGGCGGGCTGCTTTGGGGTGAGCACGGCAAGGGCCTGCGTTCGGAGTACGTGCCCGATTACTTTGGCGAACTGTACCCGGCGTTGCAGCGCCTCAAGGGTGCATTCGACCCACGCAACCAGCTCAACCCCGGAAAAATCTGCACACCGCCAGACAGCGCCGAAGGCCTGACCAAGGTCGATGGCGTGACCTTGCGCGGTGACCTCGACCGCACCATCGACGAGCGCGTCTGGCAGAACTTCAGCAGCGCCGTGCACTGCAACGGCAACGGCGCCTGCTACAACTACGACCCCAACGACGCCATGTGCCCGTCGTGGAAGGCCACCCGTGAGCGCCAGCACTCACCCAAGGGCCGTGCCTCGTTGATGCGTGAATGGTTGCGCCTGCAAGGTGCGGCGGATATCGATGTGCTGGCGGCAGCGCGCAACAAGGTGTCCTGGCTCAAGGGCCTGCCGGCGCGGCTGCGCAACAACCGCGGGCGCGACCAGGGGCAGGCAGACTTCTCCCACGAAGTCTACGACGCCATGGCCGGTTGCCTGGCGTGCAAGTCGTGCGCGGGGCAATGCCCGATCAAGGTCAACGTGCCGGACTTCCGCTCGCGTTTCCTCGAGCTCTACCACGGCCGCTACCAGCGCCCGCTGCGTGATTACCTGATCGGCTCGCTGGAGTTCACCATCCCGTACCTGGCGCATGCGCCGGGGCTGTACAACGCGGTAATGGGCTCGAAGTGGGTCAGCAAGCTGCTGGCCGACAAGGTCGGCATGGTCGACAGCCCGTTGATCAGCCGTTTCAACTTCCAGGCCACCTTGACCCGCTGCCGCGTCGGCGTGGCCAGCGTGCCGGCCCTGCGCGAGCTGACGCCGGCCCAGCGTGAGCGCAGCATCGTACTGGTGCAGGATGCCTTCACCCGTTACTTCGAGACGCCGCTGCTGGCTGCCTTCATCG
This sequence comes from Pseudomonas sp. SWRI68, assembly GCF_014269165.1. Lineage (NCBI taxonomy): Bacteria > Pseudomonadati > Pseudomonadota > Gammaproteobacteria > Pseudomonadales > Pseudomonadaceae > Pseudomonas > Pseudomonas sp. SWRI68. The sequence goes on from NZ_JABWRU010000008.1 coordinate 122,793, forward strand.
ACCTGGCTCACCGCCTGGGCCACCGGGTATTCCTGGCGCCATACAGTGCCAACGGCAAGCCCTTGCATGTGCAGGGCTTCCTGGGGGCCTTCGCCAAGGCGGCGATCCGCAACGGTACCCAGCTCAAGGCCCTGGCCGATTGCGGCGTGCCGCTGGTGGGGCTGGACCCGGCCATGACCCTGGTGTACCGCCAGGAGTACCAGAAGGTGCCGGGCCTGGAAGGCTGCCCGAACGTGCTGTTGCCGCAGGAGTGGCTGATGGATGTGCTGCCCGAGCAGGCGCCGACCGCACCCGGCAATTTCCGCTTGATGGCCCACTGCACCGAGAAAACCAACGTACCGGCCAGTACCCGGCAGTGGGAGCAGGTGTTCGCGCGCCTGGGCCTGAAGCTGGTGACCGAGGCTACCGGTTGCTGCGGCATGTCCGGCACCTACGGGCATGAAGCGCGTAACCAGGCGACTTCACGGACCATCTTCGAGCAGTCCTGGGCGACCAAGCTGGACAAGGAAGGCGAGGCGCTGGCGACAGGTTACTCGTGCCGCAGCCAGGTCAAGCGCATGACCGAGCGGCAGATGCGTCATCCGCTGGAAGTGGTGTTGCAATACGCGCAGCGGTAAACCTGTAAGGCCCTCTTCGCGGTGTTGCCCGCGAAGAGGGCAGTCCAGGCCTTGCAAGCTCAAGCATCCTGGGCCTGTTTGCGGCCATGTCGCGCCTGCCGATACAGGTACAGGCTCAACACCAGCCCGCACCCCGAAGCCCCCGCCGCAAACAAGAACATCGAAGCAAACCCGAACCCCGCCGCCACCGCGCCCACCAACGGCCCGGTAATGCCCAGCGACAAATCGATGAACAGCGAATACGCGCCCACCGCCGCCCCGCGGTTGGCCGCCGACACCTGGTTCACCGCCTCGACCCCTAGTGCCGGGAACACCAGCGAGAAGCCAAAACCACTGAGCGCCGCCCCGGCCAATGCCAGCTCGGCGCTGGGCGCCAGCCACAGCATCAGCAGGCCAAGCGTCTCCACCGCCAGGCAGGCGATCGCCACCCTGAAGCCGCCCAGCCGGTTGATCAGGTTGCCGAACAGCAGCCGCGCACAGATGAAACTGGCCCCGAACAGGCTCAGGGTCAGTGCCGCATTCGCCCAGCCACGGCTGGCGTAGTACAGGGTGATGAAGGTGGCGATGGTGCCAAAGCCGATCGAGCCCAGTGCCAGCCCCGAGCCATGCGGGAACACTTTGCCCAGCACCCGCAGGAACGGCAGGCGCACCCCGCTGACCACTGGCGCGGCGCGCTTCGGCCAGGCCAGCAGCAGGCCGAGCACGCACAACAGGATGATGCTTGCGCCCATGCTCCACAGCCCCAGGCTCTTGACCATCAGCACACCCAGTGGGGCGCCGATGGCCAGCGCGCCGTAGCTGGCGATGCCGTTCCAGGAAATCACCTTGGCCGTGTTTTCGGCGCCCACTCGGCCGATCCCCCAACCAATTGCGCCAGAACCCACCAGGCTTTCGGCGCTGCCCAGCACCAGGCGGCCGACCAGCAGGCAGGTCAAACTCAGCCAGGGCAAGTGGGTGAGGAAGGCGCAGGCCAGCATGAATACGCCGCTGAGCCCGCATCCGGCCAAGCCGTACATCACTGCCTTCTTGCTGCCGAGGTTATCGATGATGCGGCTGGCCGTAGGGCGGCTGAGCAATGTGGCCAGGTACTGCACACTGATCACCAGGCCGGCGATCACGGTGCTGAAGCCCAGGTCGTTATGCACATAACCCGGCAGCACGGCCAGGGGGATGCCGATATTCAGGTAGCCGATGAACGTGAAAAGGACGATGGACACCACCTGCGCGGTGATCGCAAGGTGTGACGTGGATTTGGCGGGCATGGCAGATCCATTGGGCTAGACGGGCGAGAACGGTGTAATCATATCCACCCTGGCCCGGCCTGTGGGCAGGTCTTTGATGAACAAGCCTGCCCACGGCGCACGGTTACTCCTTGTAGTCCACCAGCCAGCTGACACTGAAGGATGCTGCGCCATGGTCCAGTCGCAGCCGCGGCAGCACGTAGCCTCCGCATGAGCGGCAAGTACTGAACAGGGTGAAGACGTATATGCTGCGCACGCTGGCGTGCGTGGCAAGCAGGTCGTCGTTGAGCACTGTGGCGATCAAGCGTTCGGAGTCCAGGTGCCTATGATGCTCGACGATATTGAAGTGGTCGGGGCGACGCAATGTGGGCAGCTCAGTAAAGCGGGGGGACGGTGGCTGGCCCTCCATGCGCGCGCGTGCATCGATGTAGGTAACGCGTGTGTGCGGTTCGGCTGGCGGTGTTGGTATGCCTACCTTGCGGTTTTTCCAGCCACCGGACAGCGAAAAGTAGACCCGGCGGCTGCCATCTTCCAGTGTCGCGGTAGCGAAAGCCAGGTTAGCACCAGGCAAGTGTCGGCGAAGTTGCAGCGCGCCAGCTTCGCTGAGTAGTTCGGCCACGCTCATCGGCATGAAGGGCGCGTCGGTGCCGGTGGCGGGCAGCAAGGTATTGAGGACAAGGGCTACGTGATCCTGCTCAGTCAGCGCGGCTTGGCGCAGTGGCCGCCAGGCGGGAATGATTTCCCGGTTCAGACCTGCCAGGTTGAGCTTGGCGACACCGGTGAGGGCATCCTGGGCGTTGGGAGCCGTGAGAATGCTCTTGGCGTATTCCGGCAGCATGCGCGCCTCGGCGGCATCGAGTACTTCCTTGAACACGCTGGGCGCGGGCGGGTGGCTGGCGCGGCTGTGTTCAAGCCAGTCGCGCAGGAGGGCGGTCAGGTTGTCGATGTCACGCTGCAGATTGGGGCGAGTCGCGACGATCCGGTAGGTTTCGCTGACCTGCAGATAACGTTCGATCATCTTGTCGTCGCGCACCCGCGACAGGGTTTGTCGCGTGCTGGAGGGTGGCGTGGGCAGGTCACCTGGCCGCAATGTACCGGCTGCAAGCGCGTTCAACTGGCGTGCTTGCCAGGGCGATATCACCCACTGCGCTGCATAGAAGACGCCGACATCGGCCTCGACGATTATCCAGTCGCGGCCTTGCCACGCGATGATTGCCGCCCTCAACGTGCGGCGGTCGGGCACGGTTCTGGCCAGCCCGCCCAGGCGCACCGGTGGGCAGACGCGGGCGATCAGTTGCACTTGGGCGGCTGAAAACGTTTCGGGCAAGCCAAACCAGAATTCCGCCAAAGGGTCGGCAGTGATGCGTCGGTGGTAAACTGGGGGGGTGATGATGCCCAGGCGAACCTGAGCCTCCAGTGCCTTTATCGGGGCGAGCGGTTTGGACGGCTGGCCGGTGTAGTTCACCACCTTGCCCTCATGCACCATGGCCTGTGTCCAGGCGTCAAACCGGCTGTCGCCTCCGTGCATGCGTATGGGCGCAGGCTCGATACGCACATGCTGGAAGGCATGGCTTACCTGCTGGCCGAACAGGGGGGTATGCGCTTCGTTGGCGGCCGGGGAGAAGCTCAAGGCGATATGCCTGTCACCTTCGTTACGGTACGGCGCGTTTTGCAGGGTTGGGGCAGGTGCAGACGACAACTTCTGGTTGTCGATGCGGCGAAGCGTATTGCTGAGTTCGCCGGGGTGATGGCGATAGGTAGCGCCGTTGATGAGTGTATCCACCTGGCCATCGCTCCTGGCAATTGACAGGGGGCGGGGATGGCCTTGCCACGCCAAAGGTGCATCCGGCGGTGTCAGGCGGTCGCGCATGAACTGGCCGGGGGTCAGGCCGGGCGGGGGCGGCTGATCGAGCCTGAAGTTGTCCGGCCAAGTGGCATGAGTGGGAAGTTCAGGCTGACTGTGCCAGCGCCTGGGCCCAACGGTTCGGGCATAGACCGCAGGCGGCAATTCGGATAACTCGGACCAGCGCCTGGCTGATTTGACCAGCCCTAGGCGCATCGCCTGAGCGGCTTGGCTGTTGGCAGCGGACAGGCGCGCCAGTGGGTTGGCTGCGCGACGGATCGCACGGGTTGCCGAGCCTGCGCCGGCCACCACGTCCAGTATGCAACTCACTGCATCCTGCCCGTTCTGGGCATCGATGCACGCAGCCCCCGGCACAGTGTGCTTGATCAGCTTCCACAGGTAACCCCAGTTGCTGGTTTGGCGCTTTTCGGCAAGAAATGCCTCGTGTCGCGTGGCGCCTTTGCTGACGGCATGCAACGCTGCGCTGTTACCTAGCCCGACGTATTGGACGTAGGCGTTGGTCAGCGCCTCCAGTCTGTGCTGCGCCGGCGCTTGGATGATGGTGCTCGGGCTGGAATGGAACGTGGCGACATCCCAGGTAGGGGGCGCTTCGTTATAGGCCTGATAGGGCAGTGTCACAATGTCTGAGAGGCGGTGGGCGGCAGCCGAGGGGATGGCGCGCTCGTGCCATGTCAAGCGCTGCGGGAACAGTTCCAGCAACGTGTGGTCGTGTTCACCTTGCAACAAAACCAGCATGCCCAGTGTGCCTACCTCTTGCTGCCAGTGTTCCTCGGGGCTGTCACCATAGGGCGGGACCGGGCCAGGTTGCCGATAACGTGGCCAGGTCGCGGCGTAACAGGTCCACGGGCCTTCGCGCAGTGCCTGCAGATAATCTTCCGGTAGATGCCTGAGCAGCCGTTGCATCAGGCCTTCATGGAGTATTCGGGCTGAGGCCAGCCAGCGGTCAAATGCCTCTTCGAACCATTGCGTGACGTCTGGTAGGCCTTTCGCGCTGTAGCGGGTTTGTAGATCGAGATACGCTTCAAGGTGAAGCTGGCCATCGGCGTTGTGCCCGGCCGGGTCGATGTTGGCCGCCTCCAGCAACCTGCACGCTTCGGCAATGCGGTCTGGCCGCTGCTGCAGTTGCGCCACATCCCAGGCAATCAGGTAGTGATCGTAGACCGTGCGCCATTGCTGGGCCGACCACGGCGGCATGTACGCGATGTGACCTTGCAGCGGCCCCCACTGGGCGAGCGTGTCGCGCAGGGCTTCACTGCTGCCAGCGGAGTCTTGGACGGTCTGGCTGAGTATCTGCTCTGCCTGTTCATGGCTCAGCGGGCGCTGCAGGTCGCGCAGCAGCATGACCCCTTGGCGCAGAATGGCCCAGTTCAGGTCGGGCCGATAAGGTATCGCTGTGGGGGTGTCGTCGAGCAGCAGTTCGGGGGCGAAATGGCGCAGCAGTAACTCGGCGGCCAGTTCGGCAACGGCGGGGCGGCAGCCGAGGCTTGCCTGCACACTGTTGGTCAGGTCCAGGCGTATGTCGGCATAGGGCAGCCTCTGGTTCTGCGGGTTGAACAGTTCGAAGTCCAATACATAGCCGGCACGTCGCGCATGCGGTGGGTAGAGCCAATCGGTCATGGCCTGCTCGGCAAGGTCACGGCTGTTGATTGCCTCGGGCAATTGCAGGGCTTGTGCCAGGCGAGCGGCCCACTGGCTGAACGCTTGGGCGTGCAGCAATGCATCCAGTACATGGGCGACGGGGGCATTCAATGCTGCACCCGGCAAGGTGACTTTGCCGTATTGGTTGGGCTCATGGCCGGCTTCGCGTTCACGCAGGGTCGGGGGGCGATAGCGCAGCCCCTGGTAGTAGACGTCTGCCTCAAGTGTCGCGAACAGGTGCTCGGCTGGGTTGGTGCCGGCCGGGGTGGCCAGCAGGTGGTGTGACAAGGCATTGAGGTCCAGGGCATGCGCAAGTTCCACTGTCGTTGCCGGCGCAAGGGGTAGCGGGGCCTCGTCGGGCAGGTCGTTGTGAAGCAGCAGGGCCGCCATGAGGAAGGCGTCACGGCGCTTGTGGCAAAGGTGCCTGGCCCAGAGTGTCTGGGCCAGGCTGCAGCTTTGATAGGCAGCGGCACCCGATGGGCTAGTAAGGTCGTCGGGAAGTGCCCGTGCCACCAAGGTTCTGAAAAAATAGGCACACTCGCCGGTGGCCAAGGGGGTGGCTGGCGGGCGTTTGAAAAAGGCGTTGAGGTGGCTCGCGGCTGCCTGGCTGGCAAAAGCCTGGTTCAGGGCGTCGCGCAACTCATGGTCCTGGAGCTGACGCGGAAACAGGTCGTCCAAGTCGAATGCCCGGTCAAAGTGCAGGCTCAGCGAAGTCTTCAGGTCGAGGGGGCCGGACGTATCATTCGCCAGCAGGATGTCCTGGGCAGTGATCGCCTCTATGCGGCGGCGGTACTCGTCGGGAGCGGGGGAGGGTGAATGCATGGTGCAATCTCCGGTAAGGGAGCCGCAACGATGCATAGCCTGGCAGGTGAGCGGGGGGTAGCAGGCTACTGCCTGAGGCTGAACGGTGTGAAAACGTGTTGACCGCGGTGGCCCGCAGGTCAGCCGTTTTCACACAGTTGTGATGCGCGGTTTATTCCTGATCAGCGCTGGATTGATCGTCACCATCCTGGTCGACGGCAGGCGTCGGCTCGGCGTGGACGGAAACGGTTTGCTCTTCTGGGTTCAAGCTTGGGAAGGGAAGATTCGGGATTTCATGCATCTCGTCGTTCCTCGCAAGTGTGAGTGAAAAGGCTGCGCCAGGCGCGTTTAGGGCTTCGGAAAGCTGGGGCAGGATACAGCAGTCTGGATGACAGTTTGAACTTTTTCCCGTTCGCTTGTCGGGTTTACGGGCGAATAACGGACATTTGTCTTACAAAAAAACGGGGCCGCTGTGCCCCCCCCCTTCGCGCCGGAACGCCGTATAGGGGGGGCACAGCGGCCCCGTCTTCAGGTGTTACTTGCGGCCTTCAGCCGACTCGGCAACCTTGTCGGTACGCGCGCACATGATGAAGTCGTTGCGGTGCAGGCCCTTGATCGAGTGGCTCCACCAGGTCACGGTGACTTTGCCCCACTCGGTCAGCAGGCCAGGGTGATGGCCTTCGGCTTCAGCGATTGCACCCACGGCGTTGGTGAAGTCCAGGGCATGCTTGAAGTTCTTGAACTTGAACACGCGCTCCAGCTCCATGTGGCCGTCGCGCACTTCGATGTTCCAGTCCGGGATTTCGCGAATCAGCTCTGCCAGTTCCTCGTCGCTGACTTTCGGTGCATCGGCGCGGCAGGCTTCGCAATGGGCTTGGTTCAAGGCATTCATGATTACTTTTCCAGTTCGAGTTGTTATCAGGGTGGCTTCAGGCAGCAACCTTGGGTGGAAACTTGGGGGCGTGCAGGCCCAGCTGCATGGCCTGCTGAACCATGCCCATGATGTCTTCATGGGCCAGGTCGAACAGCCGCTTGAGGTTGGGCAAGACGAAGTACAGCGGCTGCAGGATGTCGATGCGGTACGGCGTGCGCATCGCCTCTATCGGGTCGAACGCCTGGTGTTCCGGTTCATTCGACAGGCTGTAGACCGTTTCTTTCGGCGAGGAAAGGATGCCGCCGCCATAGATCTTCTGACCTTGCGGGGTCTCCATCAGGCCGAACTCGATAGTCATCCAGTACAGGCGTGCCAGGTACACGCGCTGCTCTTTGCTCGCGGCCAGGCCGAGTTTGCCATAGGTGTGGGTGAACTCGGCGAACCAGGGGTTGGTCAGCAGCGGGCAGTGGCCGAAGATCTCGTGGAAGATGTCCGGTTCCTGCAGGTAGTCCAGTTCTTGCGGGGTGCGGATGAACGTGGCAACCGGGAAGCGCTTGCTGGCCAGCAATTCGAAGAAGGTCTGGAAGGGGATCAGTGCCGGTACGCGGGCGACCTGCCAGCCAGTGGTGGCGCCCAGCACCTTGTTGACCTCGCCCAGTTGCGGGATGCGGTCGTGGGGCAGCTTGAGCTGGTCGATGCCGTCCAGGTATTCCTGGCACGCACGGCCTTCGATGACTTTCAACTGACGGGTGATCAGCGTATTCCACACCGCATGCTCTTGCTGCGGGTAGTCGATAAAACCATGCGCATCGGGCTCGCGTGCCACGTATTGCGTCTGTTTCATGTGGCTCTCCTGGTGAGGGCTTTTCTTGTTATGTGCTTACCCTAGGAATATCCCCTCATCCGGCAATTTGCACGGGGGTAGGTGTTTCTGTCAGGTGTTGGGTTGGCAGCTGTTCGTAACGAAAATTTTACAAAACGACGCGCGTGACGGAAAATCCGGGGCATAGGGCTGATGGTTTGCCTGTTTTTGTCAGCTTATCTTTACGAATTTTCCGCGCCCAGGTGAAAAACATCGGCGCTTAGAGAGCTCTCATGCGTATCAAAGTGCATTGCCAGAACCGCATCGGCATCCTTCGCGACATCCTCAACCTGTTGGTGGAGTACGGCATCAACGTGCTGCGCGGCGAGGTGGGGGGGGATCATGGCAATGCCATCTACCTGCACTGCCCGAACCTGATCAACCTGCAGTTCCAGGCCCTGCGGCCGAAATTCGAGGCCATTGCCGGGGTGTTTGGCGTCAAGCGCGTGGGTTTGATGCCCAGTGAGCGTCGGCACATGGAGCTGAATGCTTTACTGGGCGCGTTGGACTTCCCTGTGCTGTCGATCGACATGGGCGGCAGCATCGTTGCCGCCAACCGCACGGCGGCGCAGTTGCTCGGGGTGCGCGTCGACGAGGTGCCGGGCATGCCGCTGGCGCGTTATGTCGAAGACTTCGACCTGCCCGAACTGGTGCGGGCCAACAAGTCGCGCATCAACGGCTTGCGAGTCAAGGTCAAGGGCGACGTGTTTCTCGCCGATATCGCGCCGTTGCAATCCGAGCATGACGACAGCGAGGCGCTGGCCGGCGCGGTGCTGACTTTGCACCGCGCCGACCGTATCGGTGAGCGTATCTATAACGTGCGCAAGCAGGAGTTGCGCGGCTTTGACAGTATCTTCCAGAGCTCGCGGGTGATGGCGGCGGTGGTGCGTGAGGCGCGGCGCATGGCGCCCCTGGATGCACCCTTGCTGATCGAAGGCGAGACGGGCACCGGTAAAGAGCTGCTGGCGCGCGCCTGTCACCTGGCCAGCCCGCGTGGGCAGTCGCCGCTGATGGCGCTCAATTGCGCGGGGTTGCCCGAGTCGATGGCCGAGACCGAGCTGTTTGGCTACGGGCCCGGTGCCTTCGAAGGGGCGCGGGCCGAAGGCAAGCTGGGGCTGCTGGAGCTGACGGCTGGCGGTACGCTGTTTCTCGATGGGGTCGGGGAGATGAGCCCGCGGCTGCAGGTGAAGCTGCTTCGTTTTCTGCAGGACGGTTGCTTTCGCCGGGTAGGCAGTGATGAAGAGGTGTACCTGGATGTGCGGGTCATTTGCGCGACCCAGGTGGACTTGTCCGAGTTGTGCGCACGCGGCGAGTTCCGCCAGGACCTGTATCACCGCCTCAATGTGTTGTCTTTGCACATTCCGCCCTTGCGTGAGTGCATGGATGGGCTGGAAGGGCTGGTGCAGCACTTTCTCGATCAGGCCAGCCGACAAATTGGCTGTGCGTTGCCACGCCTGCTGCCGGCAGCGATGGATAAACTCAGCCAGTACCACTGGCCCGGTAATGTACGGCAACTGGAAAACGTATTGTTCCAGGCGGTTTCGTTATGTGAAGGCGGTGTGGTTAAAAGCGAGCATATTCGTTTGCCTGATTATGGCGTGCGTCAACCGCTGGGGGAATTTTCCCTGGAAGGGGACCTTTCGCAGATTGTCGGGCGCTTTGAAAAGGCCGTACTGGAAAGTTTGATGGGGGAATTTACAAGTAGCCGCGCATTGGGCAAAAGATTGGGTGTTTCGCACACGACCATTGCCAACAAGTTGCGCGATTATTCGCTGGGCAAGACGCCAGAATAATAGTCGTCGATGTAAGTTTGAATGGCGGGTGGCAGCGGATTTGCCCGCGAAGGGCCCCAGCGGGGCCCTGATCTCAAGGGTTAGCCGTTAGAGCAGCCATTCCCCATCACGCGGTATTCAAGAATGTGCGTCTGGCCCTTGGAGTCCTCGTAGGTCATGCGGGCGGGCACGACTTCACAGACGTTGGGCACTTCGCTCATGGAGATGACGCGGGCAATGTCCAGGTGCTGCGAATAACTGTACTGTTCAACCGGAATCTGCTCGGCATCGTTTGCTTCGCCGGCCATTGCCGCGCCGCAAAGACTGCCAAGTACCAATACCAGTAAAGCTTTCATTTTCTATTTACCTGTCTAAGGTCGTGAGGGGGTGCGCGGCGTTTGTAACGCCGCACGTGCTGCGGGTTTTAACTATCGAAGTAGAGGGGGATTAACGCTTGCCTTCGTGGGGGCTGTTACCAGAAGTTAATCGCCTTGCCGTTGTTGGCGAGATGAATTTTAGGGGGGCGGCTTGCGCTGAAACAGTAGGCCTTTTGATAAAGTGTTTTGACAGAATCTGTAACAATCACCCCAAAAGCACCCTGCTTTTTTCGGGCCAGGGCTACGAGCCGCGAGCTAGAGCGCTCTGCTCGTACGTCAGTACCAAATTCGGCCGCTTTACTACCAACGTCGAATGGCTTTTGTCGCTCTGGTACAGTTACAAACGGTTCCATACAAAAACAACTATTACACCGAGGTAACACAGATGAGTGCGGCTCCACTGTATCCCGTTCGTCCCGAGGTTGCGGCCACTACCCTGACCGACGAGGCCACCTACAAGGCCATGTACCAGCAATCGGTGATCAATCCGGACGGCTTCTGGCGCGAGCAGGCCCAGCGTCTGGACTGGATCAAGCCGTTTACCAAGGTCAAGCAGACCTCCTTCGATGACCACCATGTCGATATCAAGTGGTTTGCCGATGGCACTCTGAACGTTTCCTCCAACTGCCTGGACCGCCACCTTGAAGAGCGTGGCGACCAGTTGGCGATCATCTGGGAAGGCGACGACCCTTCCGAGCACCGCAACATCACCTACCGCGAGCTCCACGAGCAGGTCTGCAAGTTTGCCAACGCCTTGCGTGGCCAGGACGTGCACCGCGGCGACGTGGTGACCATCTACATGCCGATGATCCCCGAGGCCGTGGTCGCCATGCTGGCCTGTGCCCGCATCGGTGCAATCCACTCGGTGGTATTCGGCGGCTTCTCCCCCGAGGCGCTGGCCGGCCGAATCATCGACTGCAAGTCCAAGGTGGTGATCACCGCCGACGAAGGTTTGCGCGGCGGCCGTCGTACCCCGCTCAAGGGCAACGTCGACCTGGCCCTGACCAACCCTGAAACCAACAGCGTGCAGAAGATCATCGTGTGCAAGCGCACCGGTGGCGAGATTGCCTGGCACCAGCACCGCGACATCTGGTACGAAGACCTGATGAAAGTGGCTTCCAGCCACTGCGCGCCGAAAGAAATGGGTGCCGAGGAAGCGCTGTTCATCCTTTATACCTCCGGCTCCACCGGCAAGCCCAAGGGCGTGCTGCACACCACGGGGGGGTACCTGGTGTATGCCGCGCTGACCCATGAGCGGGTGTTCGACTACCGCCCGGGTGAGGTCTACTGGTGCACCGCAGACGTGGGCTGGGTCACCGGCCACAGCTACATCGTCTACGGCCCGCTGGCCAACGGCGCCACCACCTTGCTGTTCGAGGGTGTGCCGAACTACCCGGACATCACCCGGGTGTCGAAAATCATCGACAAGCACAAGGTCAACATCCTCTACACCGCGCCTACCGCGATTCGCGCCATGATGGCCGAAGGGCAGGCGGCCGTTGACGGCGCCGATGGTTCCAGCTTGCGCCTGCTGGGTTCGGTCGGCGAGCCGATCAACCCCGAGGCATGGAACTGGTACTACAAGGCGGTCGGCAAAGAGCGTTGCCCGATCGTCGATACCTGGTGGCAGACCGAAACTGGCGGCATCCTGATCAGCCCGTTGCCAGGCGCCACCGGCCTCAAGCCGGGTTCGGCAACCCGTCCGTTCTTCGGTGTGGTGCCGGCGCTAGTGGACAACCTGGGCAACCTCATCGATGGCGCCGCCGAAGGCAACCTGGTGATCCTCGATTCCTGGCCGGGCCAGTCGCGTTCGCTGTATGGCGATCACGACCGTTTCGTCGACACCTACTTCAAGACCTTCCGTGGCATGTACTTCACCGGTGACGGCGCGCGCCGCGACGAAGATGGTTACTACTGGATCACCGGCCGTGTGGATGACGTGCTCAACGTGTCCGGCCACCGCATGGGCACTGCCGAAATCGAAAGTGCCATGGTTGCCCACGCCAAGGTTGCCGAGGCGGCCGTGGTGGGTGTGCCGCACGACATCAAGGGGCAGGGCATCTATGTCTATGTCACCCTCAATGCCGGCGTGGAGCCCAGCGAGCAACTGCGCCTGGAGCTGAAAAACTGGGTGCGCAAGGAGATCGGGCCGATTGCTTCGCCGGACGTGATCCAGTGGGCGCCTGGGCTGCCGAAGACCCGCTCGGGCAAGATCATGCGGCGTATCCTGCGCAAGATCGCCACGGCGGAGTACGGCTCATTGGGGGATATCTCGACCCTGGCCGACCCGGGTGTGGTGCAGCACCTGATCGACACGCACAAAGCGATGAACCTGGCTTCGGCGTGATGCGCAGGGGGTTGTAGCACGCCCCCCTGAGGCCCTGATAAAAACCCCGCTCGGGCAACCGGCGGGGTTTTTGCTTTACTGTTACCCGACATTCATCGGTAACTCTTCTGTCACCTTGGGTGATCGCAAACGGGGCGCGAGGAAACAGTTCGGCCCACTTTCGGTGCATTTTTGCAGGCATTTTTGCCTGGGTGGTACGCTGCACTTGCCGTGACACAAGGCTTTGCCAATAATAGGCCCAGTATTTGCTAGTTCAATGGGTTCTAATTCTTGCGCTCTTGCATATCTTGCAATGGCTGTCAACATCGCCCGCAGCGGTTTCAAGCGCTTCTGTAAGTAGTTGTCGCTTTGAAGAAATATCGACTACCGGGCTGTCGTTAAAATGCCACTCACTCGCTCGTGGTCTCCGACCGACCCTGCGCGGCTCGCGTTGTACCCATTCGCATATCGGGCAGCCGTTACCTGCCTTGTATTGCCCCGTACCGATGGAGTTACCTGATGAAGAAGCTCGCACTGCTTGGCGCCCTGGCGCTGTCCGTGTTTTCCCTGGTGTCGCAGGCCGATGAAAAACCATTGAAAATCGGTATCGAAGCCGCCTACCCACCCTTTGCCTTCAAGCAGCCCGACGGCAGCATTGCCGGTTTCGACTACGACATCGGCAATGCCCTGTGTGAAGAGATGAAAGCCAAGTGCACCTGGGTCGAGCAAGAGTTCGACGGCCTGATCCCGGCACTGAAGGTGCGCAAGATCGACGCGATTCTGTCGTCCATGTCGATTACCGAAGACCGCAAGAAGTCGGTCGACTTCACCAACCGCTACTACCTGACCCCAGCACGCCTGGTGATGAAGGAAGGCACCACCGTCAGCGACAGCCTGGGCGAACTGCAGGGCAAGAAGATCGGCGTGCAGCGCGGCTCGATCCATGACCGCTTCGCCAAGGAAGTGCTGGGCGCCAAAGGTGCCACCGTGGTTCCTTACGGCACCCAGAACGAAATCTACCTGGATGTGGCTGCCGGCCGCCTCGATGGCACGGTGGCTGACGCCACCCTGCTGGAAGACGGCTTCCTGAAAACTGACGCAGGCAAAGGCTTCGCCTTCGTTGGCCCAGCGTTCACCGACGCCAAGTACTTCGGCGACGGCATTGGCATTGCCGTGCGCAAGGGTGACAAGGCCAACGTCGACCGCATCAACGCGGCCATCGACGCCATCCGTGCCAATGGCAAGTACAAAGAAATCGAGAAGAAGTACTTCAACTTCGACATCTACGGTCCAGACTCGAACTAAGACGTCGGGTTTCACCTGTGCAATGGTGCAAACAGCAGAGGCTCTGAGGTTTGCACCATTTTTCATTCTTTAGGTCGAGGACCTCATCATGTTGAAAGGCTACGGGGCAGTCATCCTCGACGGGGCGTGGCTGACGCTGCAGCTCGCCCTGTCGTCGATGGCCCTGGCCATCGTGCTCGGCCTGATTGGCGTGGCGCTGCGCTTGTCGCCGGTGCGCTGGCTGGCCTGGTTGGGCGATATGTATGCCACGGTGATCCGTGGTATTCCGGATTTGGTACTGATCCTGCTGATGTTCTACGGCGGGCAGGACATCATCAACCGGGTAGCGCCGCTGTTTGGCTACGAAGACTACATCGACCTGAACCCGCTGGCTGCGGGCATCGGCACCTTGGGCTTCATCTTTGGCGCGTACCTGTCGGAAACCTTCCGTGGCGCCTTCCTCGGCATCCCCAAGGGCCAGGCCGAAGCCGGCGTGGCCTATGGCATGAGCAACCTTCAGGTGTTCTTCCGCATCCAGGTGCCACAGATGATCCGCCTGGCCATTCCGGGCTTCACCAACAACTGGCTGGTGCTGACCAAGGCCACGGCGCTGATCTCGGTGGTCGGCCTGCAGGACATGATGTTCAAAGCCAAGCAGGCGGCTGACGCCACCCGCGAACCCTTCACCTTCTTTCTGGCGGTGGCGGCCATGTACCTGGTACTGACCAGTGTCTCGCTGCTGGCCTTGAAGTATCTTGAAAAACGCTACTCGGTGGGCGTCAAGGTGGTTGAACTATGATCTTCGACTACAACGTGGTGTGGGAGGCCATGCCGCTGTACCTCGGCGGGCTGCTGACCACCCTCAAGCTGCTGGCGCTGTCGCTGTTCTTCGGCCTGCTCGCAGCGGTTCCGCTGGGCTTGATGCGGGTGTCCAAGCAGCCGCTGGTTAACCTCAGTGCCTGGCTGTACACCTATGTGATTCGCGGCACGCCGATGCTGGTGCAGCTGTTTCTGATCTACTACGGCCTGGCCCAGTTCGAAGCGGTGCGCGCGAGTATCTTCTGGCCGATGCTGTCCAGTGCCACCTTCTGCGCCTGCCTGGCCTTTGCCGTCAACACCAGTGCCTACACCGCAGAGATCATCGCCGGCAGCCTCAAGGCCACGCCCCATGGCGAGATCGAGGCAGCCAAGGCCATGGGCATGTCGCGCTTCAAGATGTACCGGCGCATCCTGCTGCCGTCGGCCTTGCGCCGGGCGCTGCCGCAGTACAGCAACGAAGTGATCATGATGCTGCAGACCACCAGCCTTGCCTCGATCGTTACCCTGATCGACATCACTGGCGCGGCGCGCACGGTCAATGCCCAGTACTACCTGCCTTTCGAGGCCTACATCACGGCGGGCGTGTTCTACCTGTGCCTGACCTTCATCCTGGTGCGCCTGTTCAAGATGGCCGAACGCCGCTGGCTCGGCTACCTGGCGCCGCGCAAGCACTGACCGCTCTGTGAGAATCGACAGCATGTACAAACTCGAAGTCCAAGACCTGCACAAGCGCTACGGCAGCCATGAAGTGCTCAAGGGCGTGTCCCTGGCGGCCAAGGCTGGCGATGTGATCAGCATCATCGGCTCCAGCGGTTCGGGCAAGTCGACCTTCCTGCGCTGCATCAACCTGCTCGAGCAGCCCCACGCCGGCAAGATCCTGCTCAACAACGAAGAGTTAAAGCTGGTCGCCGGCAAGGATGGCGCACTCAAGGCGGCCGACCCGCGTCAGTTGCAGCGCATGCGCTCGCGCCTGTCGATGGTGTTTCAGCATTTCAACCTGTGGTCGCACATGACTGCGCTGGAAAACGTCATCGAGGCCCCCGTGCACGTGCTCGGGATGAACAAGAAAGAGGCCCTGGAAAAGGCCGAGCACTACCTGGCCAAAGTCGGTGTCGCCCACCGCAAGGATGCCTTCCCGGGGCACATGTCCGGTGGCGAGCAGCAGCGCGTGGCGATTGCCCGTGCCCTGGCCGTGGAGCCTGAAGTGATGCTGTTCGACGAACCGACCTCGGCGCTCGACCCCGAGCTGGTGGGTGATGTGCTCAAGGTCATGCAGGCACTGGCCCAGGAAGGCCGGACCATGGTGGTGGTGACCCACGAGATGGGCTTTGCCCGCGAGGTGTCGAACCAGTTGGTATTCCTGCACAAGGGCCTGGTGGAAGAGACCGGTTGCCCGCGCGAGGTGCTGGCCAACCCGCAATCGGAGCGGCTCAAGCAGTTCCTCTCCGGCAGCCTCAAGTAAAGAACGCTGCATCTTTGCACCAGAATAGGGCATGCTGCGCAGCGAGCGCAGCCTGACCCTGCGCCACAGACTCGAACGACCCCAGGTTTCGGACCGCACCCTATGACCACCCAGCGAATTGGTTTTCTCATCTGGCCCAGCACCAAGCCCTTGACCCTGGCGCTGGCCGAGGAAGTGTTGCAGGTGGCCCAGCGGGTGCATCCGGATGTGGTCTACGAATTGGCCTTTCTTCAGGCCGAGCCTGCCGTTGAGGGTGCCTGGCGCCTGCCGGGCGAGCCGTGGAATGGCCGCCTGGAGGGCTGTCAGAAGCTCTTGTTGCTGGCCGACGAGCCACCGCAGGCCGTCGGCTCGGTGCTGTCGACCGCGCTCAAGCAGCAGGCGCGAAGTGGTTGCGTGATCGGTGGCTTGTCGGCCGGTGTGTATCCGCTGGCCCAGCTTGGCCTGCTCGACGGTTATCGTGCGGCGGTGCACTGGCGCTGGCAGGACGATTTTGCCGAGCGCTTCCCCAAGGTCATCGCCACCAGCCACCTGTTCGACTGGGACCGTGACCGCCTGACCGCCTGTGGTGGCATGGCGGTGACTGATCTGTTGCTGGCCGTGCTGGCCCGTGATCATGGTGCGGAGCTGGCGGGGGCGGTGTCTGAAGAACTGGTGGTCGAGCGTATCCGCGAGGGGGGCGAGCGTCAGCGTATTCCGTTGCAGAACCGCCTGGGCTCCAGCCACCCCAAGCTGACCCAGGCCGTATTGCTGATGGAAGCCAATATCGAAGAGCCGCTGACCACCGACGAGATCGCTCAGCATGTGTGCGTGTCGCGTCGGCAGCTGGAGCGCATCTTCAAGCAGTACCTGAACCGGGTACCCAGCCAGTATTACCTCGAGCTGCGGCTTAACAAAGCGCGGCAGATGCTGATGCAGACCAGCAAGTCGATCATCCAGATCGGCTTGTCGTGCGGGTTCTCCTCGGGGCCGCATTTTTCCAGTGCGTACCGCAATTTCTTTGGCGCGACGCCGCGTGAAGACCGCAACCAGCGGCGTAACAGCAGCCCGTTCGAGTTGAGTTCGGCGCCCGCCGAGAAGGGTTGACGCTTGTCTGACGGTGCAGGCCCCACGAATGGGTCGGTGCCGGCAGCATCCAATCCCGGTGTGAACACCCGTTCACCCAGCCACCCACTCCCGTTACACTGCGCGATTGCGACAGTGTTTGTCGCATTGCCGAAAGCCTGGGTAAAACAGGGTTTTGCGCTGTAACAAGTTGTCGCTTGGCCGCAAGGACAGGCGCCCATCAGTCCTTACAATCCCCCCATCGCTCGCCACTTCCAGGCCAGCGTTCCTCTTCAGGAGACTCAGATGTCCGTTGAGCAAGCCCCGGTGCAACGTGCCGATTTCGACCAGGTCATGGTCCCCAACTATTCGCCGGCGGCCTTCATTCCTGTGCGAGGCGAGGGTTCCCGAGTCTGGGACCAGTCGGGTCGCGAGCTGATCGACTTCGCTGGCGGTATCGCCGTCAACGCCCTGGGTCACTGCCATCCGGCACTGGTCAAGGCACTGACCGAGCAGGCCAACACCCTCTGGCACGTATCCAACGTATTCACCAACGAGCCGGCGCTGCGCCTGGCCCACAAACTGGTGGACGCGACGTTTGCCGACCGAGCCTTCTTCTGCAACTCCGGTGCCGAAGCCAACGAGGCCGCCTTCAAGCTGGCCCGTCGCGTTGCCCATGACCGTTTCGGCCCTGAAAAGCACGAAATCATCGCCACCGTGAACAGCTTCCACGGGCGCACCCTGTTCACCGTCAGCGTCGGCGGCCAGCCGAAGTACTCCGACGGCTTCGGGCCGAAGATCACCGGCATCAGCCATGTGCCGTACAACGACCTGGAAGCGCTCAAGGCACAGATTTCCGACAAGACCTGCGCCGTGGTGATCGAGCCGATCCAGGGCGAGAGCGGTGTGGTCCCGGCCGACAAGGCTTACCTGGAAGGCGCACGCAAGCTGTGCGATGAGCACAATGCACTGCTGATCTTCGACGAAGTGCAGACCGGCGTCGGCCGTACTGGTTCGCTGTACGCCTATCAGCACTACGGTGTGACCCCCGACATCCTGACCAGCGCCAAGAGCCTGGGCGGCGGTTTCCCGATCGGCGCCATGCTGACCACCACCGAGCTGGCCAAGCACCTGGCTGTCGGCACCCACGGCACCACCTATGGTGGCAACCCGCTGGGCTGCGCCGTTGCCTGCGCCGTGCTGGACGTGATCAACACCCCGCAAACCCTGGCCGGTATCAAGGCCAAGCACGAGCGTTTCAAGGCCCGTCTGGAGCAGATCGGGCAGAAGTACAGCCTGTTCACCCAGGTGCGTGGCGTTGGCCTGCTGATTGGCTGCGTGTTGACCGACGCCTGGAAGGGCAAGGCCAAGGACGTGCTCAACGCCGCCGAGAAAGAAGGGGTGATGGTGCTGCAAGCCGGCCCGGACGTGGTGCGTTTCGCGCCTAGCCTGGTGGTTGAAGACGCCGACATCGATGAAGGCCTGGACCGCTTCGAACGCGCCGTGGCCACACTGACCCAGGGCTGATAAGCCTGCGGTCCTGTCGTCGGCCCAGAAGGGGCCGGCGATACCTGAATTCCAGCGCGGGCGCGTGCTTGCAGTGTCAATCGCGCGCCCGCCGTTTTTTCGTGCCGCCTTAAGCGGCCCGCTTTACCAAAGGAGTGACACCATGCTGGTGATGCGCCCCGCGCAAATGGCTGACCTGAACGAAGTGCAGCGCATGGCTGCCGACAGCCCCATTGGTGTCACCTCGCTGCCGGACGATTCTGCCCGTCTGGGCGACAAGATCGCCGCGTCGGAAACCTCCTTCGCCGCCGAGGTCAGCTTCAATGGCGAAGAAAGCTACTTCTTCGTGCTCGAAGACAGCGTCACCGGCAAGCTTGCCGGCTGTTCGGCCATCGTCGCCTCGGCCGGCTACTCCGAGCCGTTCTACAGTTTCCGTAACGAGACCTTCGTGCACGCCTCGCGCGAGCTGAAGATCCACAACAAGATCCATGTCCTGTCGCTGTGCCATGACTTGACCGGCAACAGCCTGCTGACCAGCTTCTACGTCTTGCCTGAACTGGTCGGCAGTGGCTGGGCCGAGCTCAACTCGCGTGGCCGCCTGCTGTTCATGGCCGCGCACCCGGAGCGCTTCGCCGACTCGGTGGTGACCGAGATCGTTGGCTACAGCGATGATCAGGGCGAATCGCCATTCTGGGATGCCATAGGGCGCAATTTCTTCGACCTCAACTACGCCGACGCCGAGCGCCTGTGCGGGTTGAAGAGCCGCACGTTCCTGGCCGAGCTGATGCCGCACTACCCGATCTATGTGCCGCTGCTGCCCGACGAAGCCCAGGAAGCCATGGGCCAGGTTCATCCGCGGGCGCAGATCACCTTCGACATCCTGATGCGTGAAGGTTTCGAGACCGAGCACTACATCGACATCTTCGACGGCGGGCCGACCTTGCATGCGCGGGCTTCGGGCATTCGCTCGATTGCCCAGAGCCGTGTGGTGCCGGTCAAGCTTGAAGATGCCCCGGTCAAGGGCGGGCGCCCGTACCTGGTGTGCAACGGCCAGTTGCAGGACTACCGTGCAGTGTTGCTGGAGCTCGACTGGGTGCCCGGCAAACCGGTCAGCCTGGGGCGCGATGCGGCCGACGCCCTGGGCATTGGTGAGGGTGGCAGTGTGCGTCTGGTTGCCGTCTGAGGCGCGAGCCTGCGCAGACCGCTCGTAACAGCAAGCTCGAAACGAAGCGTTTCGCGGTGGCAGAGGTCGCCGCTCAAGGAGATAGCATGATCGTTCGTCCCGTACGCAGCAGCGATTTACCCGCGCTGATCGAACTGGCTCGCAGCACCGGCACCACTGGGCTGACTACGCTGCCGGCCAACGAAGAACGCCTCGGGCATCGCGTGGGTTGGGCCGAAAAGAGCTTCCGTGGTGAAGCTGAACGTGGCGATACCGACTACCTGTTCGTGCTGGAGAATGACGAAGGCATGGTGGTGGGCATCAGCGCCATCGCCGGTGCCGTCGGCCTGCGTGAGCCCTGGTACAACTACCGGGTCGGCCTGACCGTCAGCGCCTCGCAGGAGCTGAACATCTACCGCGAGATCCCCACCCTGTTCCTGGCCAACGACCTGACCGGCAACTCCGAGCTGTGCTCGCTGTTCCTGCGTAGCGACCACCGCTCTGGCCTCAACGGCCGCTTGCTGTCACGCGCACGCATGCTGTTCATCGCCGAATTCCCGGAGCTGTTCGGCAAGAAGATCATCGCCGAGATGCGCGGCATGTCCGACGAGCAGGGGCGTTCGCCGTTCTGGGAAAGCCTGGGCCGGCACTTCTTCAAGATGGAGTTCAGCCAGGCCGACTACCTGACCGGGGTGGGCAACAAGTCGTTCATCGCCGAGCTGATGCCCAAGTTCCCGCTGTACACCTGCTTCCTGTCCGAGGCGGCGCGCAATGTGATCGGCCGTGTGCACACCGACACCGAGCCTGCGCTGGCCATGCTCAAGCAGGAAGGGTTCAGCTACCAAGGCTATGTCGACATCTTCGACGCCGGCCCTGCCATCGAATGCGAGACCGCGAAAATTCGCGCCGTGCGCGAAAGCCAGACCCTGGTGCTGGCGGTCGGCACCCCCGGCGATGACGCGACGCCTTACATCATCCACAACCGCAAACGCGACGACTGCCGCATCACCGCCGCGCCCGCACGCCTGGCGGCAGGCACTCTGGTGGTCGACCCGCTGACCGCCAAGCGCCTGCGCATGGGGGCTGGCGACAACGTGCGGGCCGTGCCGCTGTCGGCTAGCCGGGAGGCCCAGTAAATGACCACGCATTACATCGCCGGCAACTGGCAGGCCGGCCAGGGCGCCGCCCTGCAATCGCTCAACCCGGTGAGCCAGGCCGTAGTCTGGGAAGGGCAGGGTGCCGATGCCAGCCAGGTTGATGCCGCCGTGCGGGCCGCTCGCCAGACCTTTCCGGCCTGGGCACAACTGAGCCTGGAAGCGCGTATCGACGTGCTGGAAAAATTTGCCGAACAGCTGAAGCAGCATGCCGAGGCGCTGGCGCATTGCATCGGTGAAGAAACCGGCAAGCCGCTGTGGGAGTCTGCGACCGAAGTCACCAGCATGGTCAACAAGGTGGCGATTTCGGTGCAGAGCTACCGCGAGCGGACCGGCGAAAAAAGCGGCCCGCTGGCCGATGCCACCGCCGTGTTGCGGCACAAGCCACATGGTGTGGTGGCGGTGTTCGGGCCTTACAACTTCCCGGGCCACTTGCCCAATGGGCATATCGTGCCGGCGCTGCTGGCGGGTAACTGCGTGGTGTTCAAGCCCAGCGAGCTGACGCCCAAGGTTGCCGAGCTGACCGTCAACTGCTGGATCGCTGCCGGCCTGCCCGCCGGTGTGCTCAACCTGGTGCAGGGCGCGCGCGAAACCGGTGTGGCGCTGGCGGCCAACCCGGGGATCGACGGGCTGTTCTTCACAGGCTCCAGTCGCACCGGCAACCTGCTGCACCAGCAGTTCGCCGGGCGCCCGGACAAAATTCTCGCGCTGGAGATGGGCGGTAACAACCCGCTGGTGGTGGACGAGGTCAAGGACCTCGACGCTGCGGTGTACACCATCATCCAGTCGGCATTCATTTCCGCTGGCCAGCGCTGTACCTGCGCGCGTCGCCTGCTGGTGCCGCAAGGGGCCTGGGGCGATACGCTGATCGCGCGGCTGGTCGAGGTGTGCAGAAGCATCACGGTGGGCGCATTCGACCAGCAGCCAGCGCCGTTCATGGGCTCGGTGATATCGCTGCAGGCGGCCCAGGCGCTGCTTGCAGCCCAGGCCGACCTGGTGGGCAAGGGCGCCGTGAAGTTGCTGGAGATGACTCAGCCGCAGGCCGACGCCGCACTGCTGACGCCTGGCATCCTCGATGTCAGCGCCGTTGCCGGGCGCCCTGACGAAGAGTTCTTCGGCCCGTTGCTGCAGGTGATTCGCTACACCGACTTCGATGCCGCCATCGATGAGGCCAACAACACCCAGTACGGCCTGGCCGCCGGGTTGCTCTCCGACTCCCGCGCGCGCTACCAGTATTTCTGGCTGCGCAGCCGGGCGGGCATCGTCAACTGGAACAAGCAGCTGACCGGTGCCGCCAGCAGCGCGCCGTTCGGTGGCGTCGGCAACAGCGGCAACCACCGCGCCAGTGCCTACTATGCAGCCGATTACTGCGCTTACCCCGTGGCCTCGCTGGAGACCGCCAGCCTCGCCTTGCCGGCAACCCTGACGCCGGGCGTCACCCTATAACAAACGGTCTCGGAGCCTAGCCGATGAAATCCTACGAAGTGAATTTTGATGGCCTGGTGGGGCCAACCCACAACTATGGCGGCTTGTCCTACGGCAATGTGGCTTCGCAGAGCAACAGCCAGCAGTCGTCCAACCCGCGCGAAGCCGCGCGCCAGGGCCTGGCAAAAATGAAGGCCCTGGCCGACATGGGCTTCAAGCAGGGCGTGCTGGCCCCGCAGGAACGGCCAGACGTGGCCGCGTTGCGCCGCCTGGGCTTCTCAGGCAGCGATGCCGAGGTGATCCAGCGCGCAGCCAGGGAAGCCATGCCCTTGCTGGTCGCCAGTTGCTCGGCGTCGAGCATGTGGGTGGCCAATGCCGCCACGGTCAGCCCCAGTGCCGACACGGCCGATGGTCGCGTGCATTTCACGGCCGCCAACCTCAACTGCAAGTACCACCGCAGTATCGAGCACCCGACCACCAGCCGTGTGCTGGGTGCGATGTTCGCCGATGACAGGCACTTCGCTCACCACCCGGCGTTGCCGGCGGTGGCGCAGTTCGGCGACGAGGGTGCGGCCAACCACACACGCTTCTGCCGTCGCTACGGCGAAGCGGGCGTCGAATTCTTCGTCTACGGCCGCAGCGCGTTCGACAGCCGCTACCCCGCGCCGCAGAAGTACCCGGCGCGCCAGACCCTGGAAGCGTCCCAAGCCGTGGCCCGGCTGCACGGCCTGAGCGACGACGGCGTGGTCTACGCTCAACAGAACCCGGCGGTGATCGACCAGGGCGTGTTCCACAATGACGTGATTTCGGTGGGTAACGGCGAGGTGCTGTTCTACCACGAAGACGCCTTCCTCGAGACCGATGCGGTGCTTGGCCAGCTGCAAGCTAAACTGGCCAGTAAGGGTGGCAACTTCCAGGCCATCCGTGTGTCGCGTGCGGCAGTGGCGGTGGAGGATGCGGTGCGTTCCTACCTGTTCAACAGTCAGCTGCTCAGCCGCGATGACGGCTCCATGCTGTTGGTGGTGCCGGAAGAATGCCGGAGCAACGAGCGGGTCTGGGCTTATCTTGGCCAGTTGACCCAGCAGGGCGGCCCGGTAAGCGAGGTCAAGGTGTTCGACCTCAAGCAAAGCATGCAGAACGGCGGGGGCCCTGCTTGCCTGCGTCTTCGCGTAGCGTTGAAGGAATCGGAACTGGCGGCGGTCAATCCAGGCGTTATCATGACCGCGCCGCTGTACGACACGCTGCTGCAGTGGGTAGACAAGCATTACCGCGACCGCATGGGCGAAGCGGACCTTGCCGACCCGCAGTTGTTGGTCGAATGCCGTACGGCACTGGATGAGTTGACTCAGATTCTGCAATTGGGTTCGGTCTATCCGTTCCAACGCCAACCTTGAAGAGAGACTAAGTAATGACCGATGCCCTGCGCCTGATCCTCGAAGACGAAGACGGCACCCAGCTGGAAACTTCCTGCACTCGCTTTGCCGTTGTCTGGCAAGGCAAGGAAGTGTGGATTCAGCAGGACGGCCGCGGCCAGTTGCTGATTGGCGTGGACGTCGAGGAAGACGACACCGAGTACGCCAACCTGCTGCTGCGCCCGATGGCCACCAACCTGGTCAGCCTGCAGCTGGAGATGGAGCCGGCCGAAGTCGCTGACGGCGACGATCACGTCCATGGCCCAGACTGCGGCCACCAACACTAAGGAAGTGCCTATGCTCGCCCTCGGCAAATTGCTTGAGCTGACCTTGACCGATCACGAACCGGCCGAGAAGACCCAAGTTACACCCAAGGGCGTGCGTTTGCGCTGGCTGGGGGAGGGCGCACTCGAAGTGCGCCCGACCGAGGCTGAAGATTGCGGGCTCGACCTGCTGTTGTCGGCCGGCATCCATGGCAACGAAACAGCGCCGATCGAATTGCTCGAACGGCTGCTGCATGGCGTGGCCAATGGCAAGATCAAACCGTGCGCGCGGGTGTTGTTCCTGTTCGGTAACCCGGCGGCCATCCGCAAGGGCGAGCGCTTCATCGAGCAGGACATCAACCGCCTGTTCAATGGCCGTCACGAGCTTTCCAGTGGTTTCGAGGCGCTGCGCGCCGCGGAGCTTGAGCAGTTTGCCCGGGTGTTCTTCAGCAAGCCCGAGCGCTTGCGCTTGCATTACGACCTGCATACCGCCATCCGTGGTTCGAAGATCGAGCAGTTCGCCCTGTACCCGTACAAGGAAGGGCGCAAACATTCTCGTCGAGAGCTGGCGCGCCTGGCGGCAGCCGGCATGGAGGCGGTGCTGCTGCAGAGCAAGTCGTCCATCACCTTCAGTGCATTCACCTATGAGCAGCTCGATGCCGAGGCGTTTACCCTGGAGTTGGGCAGGGCGCGGCCGTTCGGGCAGAACGAAGAGGTCAATCTGGACAAGCTGGAAAAGCGCCTGATCCAGATCATCGAAGGCACCGAACCCGAGGCGCAAGACTCGCTCGATGGCCTGAAACTGTTCAGTGTCGCCCGCGAGATCATCAAGCACAGCGAGGGCTTCCGCCTGCACTTGCCGGCGGATATCGAAAACTTCTCCGAGTTGAGCAAAGGTTACCTGTTGGCTGAAGACCTGGCCGAGATGCGCTGGGTAGTCGAAGAGGAGGGTGCGCGCATCATCTTCCCCAACCCCAAGGTCAGGAATGGCCTCAGGGCAGGGATTCTCATCGTGCCTGATGAAGGGCGTAGTCTGGCCTGAACCGGTCAGTCGGCTGACGTTGGGGCAGGGGCCAGCATGTCTGGTGCCAGTGCGTCATAGGCCTGCTGCAGGATTCTCGCCAACGTGGTCAGTCCGTCGAGGCCGCTGGCGTCATAGGGGTCGTAAAGCACAGCGGTGTAGCTGCCCGGCAGCAGATGTGAATACTTGGCAGGGATCACGCGTTGCAGGTCAAAGCCCGGGCCCTGTTGCGGCGGCCCGGCATGGCGCTGCATGAGCACGATATCAGGCACGCTGGCGTACTGTTGGCGCGCTGTATCCAGAAGCCGCTTGAGTTCGGGGTAGCCCGGCAGAAGGGCCAGCTGTTCGAAGACGCGTGCCAGGAACTGTGGGGTGCCGTAGAGGTACAGGTTTTCGATGGCGGTGATTTCAAAATGCCTGTCCGGGTCGGCGCTGGCGTCAATGCGCAGCGGGCACGTGACGCCAGCGCCAATCGTTTCTGGCAGCGTTGTGCCCATGAACAGCAAATGAAGCCGCTGCTCAGGTGAGGCCTGCTGAATGATGAAAGATTCGCCTTCGACTTCCAGGGTGATATCGCTGCCCTGGCTCAATTTCACATTGGCGGTACTCAACCAGACCAGAATCTCGTCCAGGTTACCGACGTTTTCCTCGTCATCGATGGCCTCGATGACCCTGCGCTGAAAATGTACCAAGGGCGCCTTGTAGAGATCGAACAGCTCGTAATTGAAATACACCCGTGAGACGCCGAGCCCTGAAGGCGACGGGTTGTCATAGCCGATTGCTTCATCCATTTCGCCGAAACCGGCGCCTTTGCTTCTGTCATTACCGTCCACGCGCTGCGCAGTTACTGCATGGGTA
Organism: Pseudomonas sp. SWRI68; assembly: GCF_014269165.1. Lineage (NCBI taxonomy): Bacteria > Pseudomonadati > Pseudomonadota > Gammaproteobacteria > Pseudomonadales > Pseudomonadaceae > Pseudomonas > Pseudomonas sp. SWRI68. Next base: position 148,572 of record NZ_JABWRU010000008.1, read on the forward strand.
GTCATGTGCATGTGCTCTGGGAAAAGGGTTGGCCAGACTAGGTATGAACGCAGGACACAGGGCGCTACACAGATAGCGCTGAGACATTCTTCAGTGTGCTATGGAGGGTGCCGCTTGCCGGTCGGCGCGGCCAACCCGCCGCCAGTGAGAGAGTCGGTTTGGATCCGATTTCGAATGAAAACCTTTTAATTCACCGTCTATTCCATTTTCCCTTCCCTTCGGCCGTAATGGGCTTGCCAGTGGCGAAAGGCTGCAATTAGCATCCGGTCATGTCATTTTCGTTTGCAACCGCCTGAAAACCGTCTAATCGACGTTTTCCATCGCATAAACACACTGCACCGAGCTTGCAGGACCGATATAATGCGGCCCTTTGCCGTCGTTTCGTCGACGCGTTTGCCCATCAGGGCCGCCGTTTCCGTGGAAGAACCTATGAAAAGCGCAGAAATCCGTGAAGCCTTCCTTCGCTTCTTCGAGGAGCAGGGGCATACCCGAGTCGCCTCCAGCTCCCTGATTCCGGGCAATGACCCGACCCTGCTGTTTACCAACGCCGGCATGAACCAGTTCAAGGACTGCTTCCTCGGCCAGGAAAAACGCGCCTACACCCGCGCGGTCAGCAGCCAGAAGTGCGTACGCGCCGGCGGCAAGCACAACGACCTGGAAAACGTCGGCTACACCGCGCGTCACCATACGTTCTTCGAGATGCTGGGCAACTTCAGCTTCGGCGACTATTTCAAGCGTGACGCGATCACCTACGCCTGGACCTTCCTGACCTCGGACAAGTGGCTTAACCTGCCCAAGGAAAAGCTCTGGGTTACCGTGTACGCCACCGATGACGAAGCCTACGACATCTGGACCAAGGAAATCGGCGTGCCGGCCGAGCGCATGGTGCGCATCGGTGACAACAAAGGCGCCCCCTACGCGTCCGACAACTTCTGGACCATGGGCGATACCGGCCCGTGCGGCCCCTGCACCGAGATCTTCTACGACCACGGCGCCGACATCTGGGGCGGCCCACCCGGCTCCCCGGAAGAAGACGGCGACCGTTACATCGAGATCTGGAACAACGTCTTCATGCAGTTCAACCGCACCGCCGATGGCGTCTTGCACCCGCTGCCAGCCCCGTCGGTAGACACCGGCATGGGCCTGGAACGGGTCAGTGCGGTACTGCAACATGTTCACTCGAACTACGAGATCGACCTCTTTCAGAACCTGCTGAGCGCGGCGGCCAAGGCCATCGGTTGCAGCAATGACAGCCAGGCGTCGCTGAAAGTGGTCGCCGATCACATCCGTTCTTGCGGCTTCCTGATTGCCGATGGCGTGCTGCCATCCAACGAAGGCCGTGGCTACGTGCTGCGCCGCATCATCCGCCGCGCTTGCCGCCACGGTAACAAGCTGGGTGCCAAGGGCAGCTTCTTCTACCAGATCGTTGCCGCGCTGGTGGCCGAAATGGGTGAAGCCTTCCCTGAACTGAAAAGCCAGCAGGCGCATATCGAACGCGTGCTCAAGGCTGAAGAAGAGCAGTTCGCCAAGACCCTGGAGCAAGGCCTGCGCATCCTCGAACAGGACCTGGCGCAACTGCAGGGTGACGTGGTCCCGGGTGACGTGGTGTTCAAGCTGTACGACACCTACGGCTTCCCCATGGACCTGACCGCCGACATCGCCCGTGAGCGCGAGCTGACCATCGACGAAGCCGGTTTCGAGCGCGAAATGGACGCCCAGCGTGAGCGTGCCCGCTCTGCCAGTGCCTTCGGCATGGACTACAACAGCCTGGTCAAGGTCGACACCGCCACTGACTTCCTGGGCTACACCACCACTGAAGGCCAGGCCAAGGTCATCGCCCTGTACAAGGACGGCCAGGCCGTCGAGCAACTGGGCGAGGGCGAACAGGGTGTAGTGGTCCTCGATCGCACGCCGTTCTACGCCGAGTCCGGTGGCCAGGTCGGTGACTGCGGTTACCTGCAGGCTGGCGCCGTGCGCTTCGACGTGCGCGACACCACCAAGACCGGCGGTGCCTTCCTGCACCACGGTGTGGTGGCCAGCGGTGCGCTGAGCGTGGGTGCCGAGGTCGAGGCCAAGGTCGATGCCGAAGTGCAGCACGCCACTTCGCTGAACCACTCGGCCACCCACCTGCTGCACGAAGCGCTGCGCCAGGTGCTGGGCGACCACGTACAGCAGAAGGGCTCGCTGGTCGACAGCCAGCGCCTGCGTTTCGACTTCAGCCACTTCGAGGCGGTCAAGCCAGAGCAAATCAAGGCGCTGGAAGAGATCGTCAACCGTGAAGTGCGCCGCAACACCGAAGTGCTGACCGAGGTGACCGACATCGAAACCGCCAAGCGCAAAGGCGCCATGGCCCTGTTCGGCGAGAAGTACGGCGACACCGTGCGTGTGCTGAGCATGGGTGGCGATTTCTCGGTGGAGCTGTGCGGTGGTATCCATGCCAAGCGCACGGGTGATATCAGCCTGTTCAAGATCATCAGCGAAGGCGGCGTGGCCTCTGGCGTACGTCGTATCGAAGCGGTTACCGGCGCGGCTGCGCTGGCCTACCTGAACGCTGCCGAAGAGCAGGTCAAGGAAGCCGCGCAACTGGTCAAGGGTAATCGTGACAACCTGATCGACAAGCTGTCGGCTGTGCTCGAGCGCAACCGTCAGCTGGAGAAGCAGCTGGAACAGCTGCAGGCCAAAGCCGCCAGCGCCGCCGGGGATGATCTCTCCAACGCGGCCGTTGAGGTCAAAGGTGCCAAGGTACTTGCCGCTCGCCTGGATGGGCAGGATGGCAAGGCCCTGCTGGCCCTGGTCGATCAGCTGAAGAACAAGCTCGGCCACGCAGTGATCCTGCTGGGCAGCGAGCATGAGGGCAAGGTCGTGCTGGTGGCCGGCGTGACCAAAGACCTCTCCAGCCAACTCAAGGCTGGCGATCTGATGAAACAAGCCGCAGCAAAAGTGGGTGGCAAGGGCGGTGGCCGTCCGGACATGGCCCAGGGTGGTGGCGTCGACGTCGCTGCGCTGGACCAGGCCCTGGCGCTGGCCGTGCCGTTCGCAGAGCAGGGACTTTGAGATGAGGGGGCCGGCGGGTAGTCGCCGGCCCCTTCATGTTGGATTGTTTTTTGGGGCCCTGTATGGGCTGAGGCACCATTGAAATGGCGTTGATCGTACAGAAATTTGGCGGCACCTCTGTCGGTTCCATCGAGCGGATCGAGCAGGTAGCCGAAAAGGTCAAGAAACACCGTGAGGCAGGCGACGACCTGGTGGTTGTGCTGTCGGCCATGAGCGGTGAAACCAATCGCCTGATCGATCTGGCCAAGCAGATCACCGATCAGCCGGTTCCACGTGAGCTGGACGTGATCGTGTCGACCGGTGAGCAGGTCACCATTGCCCTGCTGACCATGGCCTTGATCAAGCGTGGTGTGCCAGCGGTGTCCTACACCGGCAATCAGGTACGCATTCTGACCGATAGCTCGCACAACAAGGCGCGCATCCTGCAGATCGACGACCAGAAGATTCGTAACGACCTCAAGGAAGGGCGCGTGGTCGTGGTTGCAGGCTTCCAGGGCGTCGACGAGCACGGCAGCATCACCACCCTTGGCCGTGGTGGCTCCGACACCACCGGCGTGGCCCTGGCGGCGGCGCTCAAGGCCGACGAGTGCCAGATCTACACCGACGTCGATGGCGTCTACACCACTGACCCGCGCGTTGTGCCGCAGGCGCAGCGCCTGGAGAAGATCACCTTCGAAGAGATGCTGGAAATGGCCAGCCTCGGCTCCAAGGTGCTGCAGATCCGTTCGGTGGAGTTCGCCGGCAAGTACAACGTCCCGCTGCGCGTGCTGCACAGCTTCAAGGAGGGTCCAGGTACCCTCATTACCATTGATGAAGAGGAATCCATGGAACAGCCGATCATTTCCGGTATCGCCTTCAACCGTGATGAAGCCAAGCTGACCATTCGCGGCGTGCCGGACACCCCGGGCGTGGCCTTCAAGATCCTCGGCCCGATCAGCGCCTCGAACATCGAAGTCGACATGATCGTGCAGAACGTTGCGCACGATAACACCACCGACTTCACCTTCACCGTACACCGCAACGAGTACGAGAAGGCGCAAAGCGTGCTGGAAAACACCGCCCGCGAAATCGGTGCCCGTGAAGTGATCGGCGACATCAAGATCGCCAAGGTCTCGATCGTTGGCGTTGGCATGCGCTCACACGCCGGCGTTGCCAGCCGCATGTTCGAAGCCCTGGCCAAGGAGAGCATCAACATCCAGATGATCTCCACCTCCGAGATCAAGGTGTCGGTAGTGATCGAAGAGAAGTACCTGGAGCTGGCCGTACGCGCGCTGCACACCGCGTTCGAGCTCGACGCTCCTGCCCGACAGGGCGAGTAAGGCGCTGCCTGGAAGGGCGCGGCTTGCCGCGCCCTTCGCGTTTCTGCTCGCCAGGCAGGCGCTTGCCCTGCGTGGCGAACAACCAGGGCCTGGGTCGTCGTCCACGGCCAGGCCCTGATACCCAAGACTGTTACCCCTGAAAGTTATGCGTAAGGAGAAAGCTATGTTGATTCTGACTCGTCGGTGCGCCGAGAGCCTGATCATTGGAGACGGCGAGATCACCGTGACGGTGCTTGGCGTCAAAGGCAACCAGGTGCGTATTGGCGTCAGCGCCCCTAAAGAAGTGGCTGTTCACCGCGAGGAAATCTACCTGCGGATCAAGAAGGAGAAGGATGAAGAGCCAAGCCTTTAATTTTTTTGAAGTTTTTTTCAAAAAAAGGGTTGCAAAGGTGAAAGAGGTTCTTTAATATTCGCCTCGTGTTGCGGTGAGGTGGCCGAGTGGCCGAAGGCGCTCCCCTGCTAAGGGAGTATACCTCATAAGGGTATCGGGGGTTCGAATCCCCCCTTCACCGCCATTATTCGCTTAGGGCGCTGTAATCGGTAAGAACGCTAAGTCGTTGAAATTAAACGAAAAAAGTTCTTGCTAAAATGATTCAGCGGCCTATAATGCGCGGCAAGACACGGACTCATAGCTCAGCTGGATAGAGTACTCGGCTACGAACCGAGCGGTCGCAGGTTCGAATCCTGCTGAGTCCGCCACTTTTGAAGTGGCTTTGCTTACAAGGCTACTTCAAACAACCAGTGGTAATCTGGTCTAAAACTACCTATTGCGGACTCATAGCTCAGCTGGATAGAGTACTCGGCTACGAACCGAGCGGTCGCAGGTTCGAATCCTGCTGAGTCCGCCACTTTTTGAAGTGGCTCTGCTTGCAAAGCTACTTCAGACAACCAGTGGTAATCTGGTCTAAAACTACCCATTGCGGACTCATAGCTCAGCTGGATAGAGTACTCGGCTACGAACCGAGCGGTCGCAGGTTCGAATCCTGCTGAGTCCGCCACACACAAACAAGAAGCCCGCTTATTCAAGCGGGCTTTTTGTTTTTCTGTTTCGCTGAATTGTCGGCGATGTCCAACTAAGCTTTTCTGTAATCGCTGGGGTGCCGCCAGAAGCTGGCGCGCCGCCTGCCAAGAAAACAAATGTGCTTCCTGATCCAGTACAGCCGTCGCACTGATAGCTTCGAGCGTTGTCCTAGCTTTATCTCGCAAACGATTGTTCTGGCCAAAAATTTAAGCGATCTGCCCGCCGAGGCAGTGTATGATTGCGCCCGTCAGCCCCGCCGGGGCTTGTGGAATACCACCATGGACTTACCCAGTAGTTACTCCTTAACAAGTTTCATACAGAAAGATCTGACCGATTGATTCCCCCGGCGTGCTCCGCTGCTGGGAGTGGAGCTCGCCTATGACTGAAGTAGAAGTAAAGAAAGCGCAAGAGAGCCTGCAGGATCGCCTGGCCCAGGTGGTCGAACTGCTGCAGCGTCAGCGTGTGGTCGAAGACCTCACCCACCGCCAGGAGGGTGCTCACCACGACCTGGTGGAAAACCTGGTCCACCGCCAGAACCTGGTCGAGCTGCAACGCAAGCTCGATGACCTGCACCCCGCCGACGTCGCCTACATCCTCGAAGCATTGCCCCTGGAAGACCGCCTGACGGTCTGGCAGCTGGTGCGCTCGGACCGCGACGGCGACATCCTGCTTGAAGTTTCCGATTCGGTTCGTCAGTCGCTGATCGCCGACATGGACGATCACGAACTGCTCGCTGCTGCCAAGGAAATGGACGCCGACGAACTCGCCGACCTGGCGCCGGAGCTGCCGCGCGACGTCGTTCACGAGTTGATGGAAACCCTCGATGCCCAGCAACGCGAGCGTGTGCGCTCGGCGTTGAGCTACGACGAGGAGCAGGTGGGTGCGCTGATGGACTTCGAGATGGTCACCATCCGCGAAGACGTCAGCCTCGAAGTCGTGTTGCGTTACCTGCGCCGCCTGAAAGAGTTGCCGAACCACACCGACAAACTCTTCGTGGTCGACTATGACGGCATCCTCAAGGGCGTGCTGCCTATCAAGCGTCTACTGGTCAATGACCCGGACAAGAAGGTGGCGGAGGTCATGGCGACCGACCCTGTGTCCTTCCACCCCGATGAAGATGCCTACGACGCTGCTCAAGCCTTCGAGCGTTACGACCTCGTATCCGCCCCGGTGGTGGACAAGAGCGATCGCTTGATCGGCCGTCTGACCATCGACGAAATGGTGGACCTGATCCGTGAGGAGAGCGAGAGCGAAGTGCTGAACATGGCAGGTCTGCGCGAAGAAGAAGACATCTTCGCTTCGGTCTGGCGTTCGCTGCGCAACCGCTGGGCATGGCTGGCCATCAACCTGATCACGGCGTTTCTGGCCTCGCGCGTGATCGGCCTGTTCGAGGGGTCGATCGAGAAGCTGGTGGCGCTGGCTGCGCTGATGCCGATCGTGGCAGGTATTGGGGGTAACTCGGGCAACCAGACCATCACCATGATCGTGCGCGCCATGGCGCTGGACCAGGTGTCGCCAGGCAATACCAGTCGGTTGATGCGCAAGGAGCTGGCGGTGTCGCTGCTCAACGGCCTGATTTGGGGTGGCGTAATCGGCGTGGTGGCGTTCTGGCTGTATGACAGCTGGTCGCTGGGCCTGGTGATGACCGCGGCGATGACGCTTAACCTGCTGTTGGCCGCGCTGATGGGCGTGTTGATCCCGATGACGCTGACGCGTCTGGGGCGCGATCCGGCGATGGGGTCGAGTGTGATGATCACTGCGGTTACCGACAGTGGCGGGTTCTTCATCTTCCTCGGGCTGGCGACGCTGTTCCTGCTCTGAACCCCGGCGTGTGGGGGCGGGTGAACCCGGCTCCCACAGGCAGAACCAAAAAAGCCAGCTTACGCTGGCTTTTTTGTACTCGATTGCAAGCTGACGTCAGGAAGCGTCTGCGGCCATTTCCACATCGTGAGCGATGAGGGCGACCAGAGCGTTCTGCTGTCGGTGCGACAGTTGGCGGAAGCGCTGCAGCAGCTCGCGCTCATGCAGGGACAGTTCAGGGCTGTCCAGGCGCATGCTCAGCTCGTCACCCAACGCACCTTCCTGGATAAGGCTCTGTTCCAGGCGCGCGATGATTTCGGAGTTCATGCTGCGGTGATGGTTGCGCGCTACCTCGGCAATGCGCTCACGCATCCCGTCTGGCAGGCGGACGACAAACTTGTCAGCAGTGCGGCTCGAATAAATAGCCTGTTTCAATGGGCGCATATAAATTGACCGGATTTTCTGGTTCAGGGGACGCGGTTGTCAAATTGGCCGCACGGGGGTGGAAGTACGACCGTGACGACGACAAAATGTTCAACCGACATGGAAAATTGGATGCTCATCTTGCCTCATGCTCGCCGTTTCCTTGGCGTCAATTCTGTGACAAATAGTGAGCTGGATAAAGGCTTTATGCCAGTACCAATTATCAGAAATGAGCACTGGTTTGAAAAGTTTTACCTGCCCCAACTTGCCCTGCTGTCATTCTTCTGCCGTCAAAAACTGGTAAAACGCAGCAAAAGGCCAAGAAAACACCTAGAATGCGCGGGTTTCCTTCCTTAGAGCATAGTGGCTATGCAACATGACGCAAGCGCTCGTCGATCAGCGACAGGCCGGCTGATATTTCTCATAGGACCCTCGGGTTCCGGGAAAGATTCCCTGATCGATGCCGCGCGCGAACAACTTGTTGCAGCCGGGGTGCAAATCGCCCGTCGCGTCATCACCCGTTCGGCCGAAGCCAAGGGTGAAGCTGCCCATGGCGTCACTGCCGAGCAGTTCGAAGCGCTGTGTGCCCAAGGTGCTTTCGCCATGCACTGGCGTGCCAATGGCCTGGGTTACGGCATCCCGCTACAGGTCGATCAATGGCTGCAGGCGGGCAGGCCGGTACTGGTCAACGGTTCCCGGGCCTACCTGAGCGAAGCGCGGCGGCGCTACCCGGGCCTTCTGCCGGTGCTCATCGACGTGAAACCGCAGGTGCTGCGCGAGCGCTTGCTTGCCAGAGGCCGGGAGACCGCGCAAGAGATCGAGCAGCGCCTGGCGCGTAACAGCGGGCTGCAGGCGGTCGCCGATTCGTCAGTGCATGTGTTGGACAACTCCACTACGCTCGAAGCGGCGGTGACCAAGTTGTTCAAACTGCTGCACGATGAAGGCGTGATTGCCGGGCCAGACGCGCCCGGCACCGGCCCACAGAAAAGGATTACGTGAAAAAGGCCTGTTGCAGCATGACAAACGCCAGCATGCTGGTTAACATGCTGGCCGTCCAACCGTGCAGTGCTCACTGCCGGTGTTTGCGTCTCAGTAGCTCAATTGGATAGAGCATCCCCCTCCTAAGGGGAAGGTTGCAGGTTCAATTCCTGCCTGGGACGCCATTTCTTCACGCCCTTCGCCAAAGCCTACAGCCCCCAGTGCTTCAACGCCCACAGCGCGCCCATGCCCACGCCCAGCGTCAGCAGCGTGCTGCGCGTTCGCCAGGCCACCAGGCCCGCGAGTATCGCGGCCGGTATCTGCGGGTTCAGCCAGTCGAAGTCGGCCTGCCGGTCAGGCAGCACCACGGCCGGCAGTACCAGTGCGGCCAGCACGCTGGCCGGCACATACGCCAGGGCGCGGCGAAACAGCGGCGGTATGCGCAGCACGGCGTAGAACTCGATGAACGACAAGCGCACCGCGAAGGTGCCCAGGCCGATCAGCAAGAAGGTCATCCATGGGGTCATTTCGCTCATGATGCTTCCTGTTCGCGGTGTTCATCAGCCACAGGCTGCACGGTTCTGCCTTTTTGCAGGCGCTCGAGGAGCAGGCCGGCGATGATCCCGCCCAGTGCACCTGCCAACAGGCCCAGGTTATAGGGCAGGTCTACCGCCAGCACGGCGAGTACACCACCGGTCAATGCCGCGCCAATGGTCGCCGGGCTGCGCAGGCTGGGGATCAGCAGCGCCAGGAACGACAAGGGGATGGCAAAGCCCAGGGACCAGTCTTCCGGGATGCCCGCGCCCAGGTATATGCCGGCTAGCACCGAGAGGTTCCAGCCGAACCACATGGTGATGGCCGTGCCGGCGTAGTAGTGGAAGGCGAAACGGCCCAGTTCCCCCGAGGCCATTTTCAACGAACACAAGGCAAAGGACTGGTCCGAAAGCAGGTAGGCCATCGGCCACTTGCGCCGCCGCGGCAGGTGGCCAAGGTGCGGGGCCAGGCTGGCGCTGTACATCAGGAAGCGGAGGTTGATCACCAGCGCCGTGACCACCATGGTTACCGGCAGGGCGCTGTTCTGCATCAACTGCATCACCACCATTTGCGCCGAGCCTGAATAGAACAGCAAGGTCATGCCGATGGCATCGGCGGGCGACAGGCCCATGCCGATGGCCGTGACCCCGGTGATCAAGCCGAACGGCACGACCCCGGAGGTCAACGGCAGGACGCTGTGGGCGCCCTGTCTGAACGCTTGGGTCGCGCTGGGGTACGGCATTTGAAGTCCTTGACGATGTCCGGGAGGGCGAGGGTTGCTGCCAAGGTAATGCCCGTGAAAGCTGGCCGCAAGGGTAGATCTTGCACACTGCCCCCCTGCCCAGGGGAAGGGGGCATGGCTGCGCGTTGTCAGTCTACGTTGTTGGCCGCCGACCAGTCGGCGTACCAGGCGCGGAACAGCGCGTACTGCTGTTCGGCATAGCGGCGCTGGGCGTCGGTCAATGCATCGGTTTCGTTGAAGTGCAGGGCGTATTCCGGGTTGCCGTTGAGCACCATCAGGTGCTTGTAGTACAGCACCAGGTCGCAGCCTTCATCGAAGGACGACAGCACGGCCAGGGCTGCTTCCAGTTCCCCGGCAAGGCGCCGCGCTTTGGCATCGCCCTGGGCTGCACGTTTGGCCAGCGCCACCAGGTGCAGCACCTCGCGCGGCAGCGCATTGCCAATGCCGGTGATGGCGCCGGTGGCATTGCAGTTGACGAACCCGTGCACCACCTGGGTATCGACGCCCACCATCAAGGTGACGTCATCATCTTTGGCGGTGATGAACTCTGCGGCATAACGCATATCCGCAGCGCCGCCGAACTCCTTGAAGCCGATCAGGTTGGGGTGCTCGCGGCGCAGTTCGAAAAACAGGTCGGCGCGGGTCGCGAACCCGTAGTACGGGCTGTTGTAGATCACCGCCGGCAGCTGCGGGGCGGCATCGAGGATGGCCTTGAAGTGGGCCTTTTGGGCCACTGCCGACGCACCACGGGACAGCACACGGGGGATCACCATCAACCCCTGGGCGCCAACCTTCGCCGCATGGGCGGCATGGGCCACGGCTTCGCGGGAGTTGACCGCACCGGTGCCGACGATGGTCGGGATGCCGGCCGCTACCAGGCGTGCCACCCCCTCCTGGCGCTCTGCCTCGGTGAGCAGCGGCCAGTCGCCCATGGAGCCGCAATACACCACGGCGCTCATGCCAGCTTCGATCAGTTCGCCGCCTTTGCTCACCAGGGCGTCAAAATCGGGCTTGCGCTCGGGGGTGCACGGGGTCATCAGTGCGGGGATGGTGCCGGTGAAGATGTTGCTCATGGTCATTACCTCGAGGGTTATCGTTCTTGTTGGTCTGTCAGCGGTCGGCGGTGCGTGCCAGGGATTCTTCATCCACCGCCCGCAGCGACTTGCCACGTGTTTCCCTGGCACCGGCGACGGCAATGATCGAGATCACGGCGGAGGCCACCAGGTACCAGGCGATCGGCGTTGAGCTGTTGTATTCCTTCAGCAGGGTCACGGCGACCAGCGGCGCCAGCGAACCGGCCAGGATCGGCGCCACCTGGTAGCACAGCGACAGGGCGGTGTAGCGCACATGGGTCGGGAACAGTTCGGCCATCAGGGCGGAGTAGGGCGCGTAGGTCATCGACTCGATGGCCAGGCCCAGGGTGATGGCCGCCATGATCAGCCAGTCGTTGCCGGTGTCCATCATCGGGAAGCCGACGAAGCCCCAGAACGCGGTGAGCACGGCGCCGATCAGGTACACAGGCTTGCGGCCGATGATGTCCGAGAGGTAGCCCATGAGCGGGATCATGAAGAAGTGCAGCAGGTGAGCGCCAAACATCAGCAGCAGGATTTCTGACGTGTCCTTGTGCACCACCAGCTTCAGGTAGGTGATGGAGAAGGTGACGACGATGTAGTAGAGGATGTTTTCCGCAAACCGGGCGCCGATGCCGATCAGCACTTCGCGCCAGTATTTGGTGACCACCTCGACCACGCCCAGTTGCTGGCTTTCCACCCGCTGCTGGCGGGCCTGGGCCTCTTTGAAGATGGGGGCATCATCGACCCGGGTGCGGATCCAGTAGCCAATCAGCACCACCACGGCCGAGAACCAGAAGGCGACGCGCCAGCCCCAGTCGAGAAATTGCGCTTCGGACAGGTTGGTCGAGAGCAGCAGAAGGATGACCGTGGCAATCAGGTTGCCAGCCGGCACGCCCGCTTGCGGCCAGCTGGCCCAGAAGCCGCGACGGTTGTCCGGGCTGTGTTCGGACACCAGCAGCACGGCCCCACCCCATTCGCCGCCAAAGGCAAAGCCTTGGATCAATCTCAATACCACCAGCAGGATGGGGGCGGCATAGCCGATGCGTTCGAAGGTGGGCAGGCAGCCCATGAGGAAGGTGGTCACCCCGACCACGATCAGGCTGATCTGCAGCAAGTGTTTGCGCCCGACCTTGTCACCGTAGTGGCCAAATACCAGGCCGCCGATGGGGCGGGCGAGAAAGCCCACGGCATAGAGGGCGAATGCCGCGATGATGCCGTCCATCGCGCTGCCGGTCTGGCGGAAGAACAACTGGCCGAAGACCAGCGCGGACGCGGTGCCATACAGGAAGAATTCGTACCACTCGGCAACGGCGCCCGCCATGGCGGCTGCCACCACGCGTTTGATGCCCGCAGGCGCCTTTTCTGCTGTGTTCGCGGCACTCACTGATGCCGCAGTTGTGGGTGTGGCCATCGTTTTGCACTCCGATACGTATTATTGGAAGAAGGAGTAGGCAGTTCGGCATCGTTGTGTGCCGCCCATTCCTTATATTGTATTTCGTATACGATATCTAGATAAGCAAAAACGAAGCCAAGGACAGGCGGTCGCGCGCGGGCGGCGCTCGCTATACGCCACCCTAAAAATCAAGGCAGGGCTGCTCAGTTATGGGGCAGATGATCGTAAAGGCTTTGGCACACCCCATTGATGTGCGTCTCGATCAGCCGGGCAGCCAGCTCCACGTCCCGTGCGCGGCAGGCGGCGACAATGTCGCGATGCTCGTGATCCGCGCGGTCCTTGCCGGCCGACAAGCTCATCTGCATGCGCAGATAGCGTTCGACCTTGTCATGGATGGAGCGAATCAGGCCGATCAGGTAGGGGCGTTTTGCGGGCTCGTACAAACACGCATGCAGCGCCCAGTTGAGGTCGGCCCAGCGGCCGATATCGTCCTCGCCGATGAACTCCGCGCAGATGGCTTCGGCACGGGCAAAGTGCGCTTCGGTCATGTTGGGGATCGCCAGGCGAATCGCCTTCACCTCCAGCAGCACCCTGACCTCGAACATCTGCGCCAGCTCAGGCTCGGAAATGCGCGTAACCAGGGCGCCACGGTTGCGATGAAAGTCCACCAGGCCTTCCGCTTCAAGGCGTTTCAACGCCTCGCGCACCGGAATCTTGCTGACATTGAAGGCCTGCGCCACCTCGTCCTGGCGCACCGGTTCGCCTTCGGCGAGCTGCCCCGAGATGATCGCCTCGCGCAGGTGCTTGGCGATGATTTCGGACATCGAAGGTGTGGCACCCAGGTTGGTAGCTTTGAACGACGGCAGCGGCACGGGATTTTCCAGCAATCAGGCTTTGTGGATATCTTATACGAAACGCAATGCCAGCCAAACCAGCCGCCGCCGCGAGGCCCATCGAGAAATAGCCCCTTGGTCCTATTCCGGTTGCCCCCTGGCGGGCATATGCTTGCCCGTCAGCGGCATTGCCTTGCCGCCTGCGGCACCTATCAAAACTGTCGGCAGCTCCTTGACCGGGGCGCAGTTGCTGGACATCAGGGAGAGCGTCCATGAGTCACAACACCAGGCCGGCACCCGCCGGCTTCAGTGAGCAGCAGCTGCATACCTTGTTCGAATTGATCAGCGACGGCATCTGGGACTGGAATGCCAACACCGGCTACGTCTATCGCAACCCGGGTTGGTACGCCATGCTCGGCTACGCCAGCCATTCCATGGCCAACTCGGTGCTGACCTGGGAAAGCGTGATCCACCCGGAGGACTATCCGCGGGTAATGGCGCACTTCGAGGCCTACATCACCCAACGCAACGAGCGCTACCTGATCGAGTACCGATGTCGTTGCCAGGATGGCAGTTATCTGTGGGTCGAAGACAGCGGCTACATCATCGCCCGCAACAGCGACGGCTCGGTGGCGCGCATGCTTGGCGCCCACCGCAACATCGATGCCGGCAAGCGGCGGGTAGCGCAGCTTGAGCAACAGAACCTGTCGCTGGAAAGCCTGGTGGCCGAACGCACCCGTGAGTTGTCCTGGGTCAACCAGCAGTTGCAGCGCCAGCTGGATGAAAACCGCGAATTAGCCGAGCGCGATGCGTTGACCCGGATCGCCAATCGCTATCGGCTGGACAAGGTGCTGCAGCAGGAATGCGAGCGGAGCCAACGCTTCCGCCAGCCGTTGTCGCTGATTGCCATGGACGTGGATGACTTCAAACCGATCAATGACCGCTATGGCCATGCCCGTGGCGATGCGGCGCTGGTCCAGGTGGTCGACAACCTGCGTACCTGCCTGCGCGAATATGACCTGCTGGCGCGTTGGGGCGGCGATGAGTTCGTCATTGTGCTGCCGCAGACGCTGCTGGACGAGGCGCTTGAAGTGGCTGCAGGGTTGCGCCAGGTGATGGAGAAGGTGGAGCCGGTCGGCGAGTGTCGCCTGACCATGAGCTATGGGGTGGTGCAGTGGCAGGACGGTGATGCGCCGGATGACCTGCTGGCCCGTGCCGACAAGGCCCTGTACCGGGCCAAGGGGGCGGGCAAGAACGCAATAGCGGATGACCTGACTGCGCTTGCAGAACAACACGGATCTTGCTGATTTAGCGGGTGCCTGAGGGGAGCGGGTTTACCCGCACCCCCAGGGACTCAATCGGCCTGAGCCCTTTCAGCGTCAGATATGCAGGGCGTGGCCCAGCGCACGCAATGCCGCTTCCTGCACCGCTTCACCCAACGTCGGGTGGGCGTGGATGGTGCCCGCGATATCTTCCAGGCATGCGCCCATTTCCAGTGACTGGGCAAAGGCCGTGGACAATTCCGAAACGGCCACGCCCACCGCCTGCCAACCCAGGATCAGGTGATTGTCGCGGCGCGCTACCACGCGCACGAAGCCGGCTTTGGACTCAAGGCTCATGGCCCGGCCGTTGGCGGCGAACGGGAACTGCGCGACGATGCAGTCAAGGCCCTGCTGGCTGGCCTGCTCAGGCGTCTTGCCAACCACCACGATCTCCGGGTCGGTAAAGCACACCGCAGCGATTGCGCTGGGTTCGAAGCGCCGCGCCTTGCCGGCGATGATCTCGGCGACCATCTCGCCCTGGGCCATGGCCCGGTGCGCGAGCATCGGTTCACCGGCCACGTCGCCAATGGCCCAGACATTGTGCATGCTGGTCTGGCAGCGCTCGTCAATGGCGATGGCGGCGCCGTTCATCTTCAGCGCCAGGGATTCAAGGTTGAAACCCTGGGTGCGGGGGCGGCGGCCCACGGCCACCAGTACCCGGTCGGCTTCCAGGCGCAGTTGCTCGCCCTGGCCGTCGCGGGCCAGCAGGCAACCATTGTCGTAACCTTCGACGCTATGGCCCAGATGCACGGCGATGCCCAACTTCTTCAGCGCCTCGGCCACCGGGCTGGTCAGTTCGCTGTCGTAGGTTGGCAGGATGCGCTCGCGTGCTTCCACCACGCTCACCTGTGCGCCCAGCTTGCGGTAGGCGATACCCAGCTCCAGGCCGATATAGCCACCGCCTACCACCACCAGGTGCTGCGGCAAGGCCGCCGGTGCCAGTGCCTCGGTCGAGGAAATGATCGGCCCGCCCAGCGGCAGCATCGGCAGTTCGACGCTGTTGGAGCCTGTGGCCAGCAGCAGGTGCTCGCACTGGATGCGCTGGCCATCGACGTCGACATGCTTGCCGTCGAGGATCTTCGCCCAGCCGTGGATCACCTTGACCCCGTGCTTTTTCAGCAAGGCCGCAACCCCACTGGTCAGGCGGTCGACGATACCGTCTTTCCAGGCCACGCTCTGGGTGATGTCCAGGCGCGGCGCGCTGACACTGATGCCCAGTGCCGACGGCGCGGTGTACCGCGAGGTCTGGTGAAACTGCTCGGCGACATGGATCAATGCCTTGGACGGAATGCAGCCGACGTTCAGGCAAGTGCCGCCCAGCGCCTGGCCTTCGACCAGCACGGTGGGGATACCCAGTTGCCCGGCGCGGATGGCGGCCACATAGCCGCCAGGGCCGCCGCCGATGATCAGCAGGGTGGTTTCGATAGTCTGTTGCATGCTCACTCCACGAACAGGCAGGCGGGTTGTTCAAGCAGGCCACGCACGGCCTGGATGAACAGCGCGGCATCCATGCCATCGACCACCCGGTGGTCGAACGAGCTGGACAGGTTCATCATCTTGCGCACGACGATCTGGCCGTCGATCACCATCGGCCGCTCGACCATGCGGTTGACGCCGACGATCGCCACTTCCGGGGTGTTGACCACCGGCGTGCTGACGATGCCGCCCAACGCACCGAGGCTGGTCAGGGTGATGGTAGAGCCGGACAGTTCTTCGCGGCTGGCCTTGTTGCTGCGCGCGGCCGTGGCCAGGCGCGAGATTTCGCTGGCATTGCCCCACAAGTTGCCGGCTTCGGCATGGCGCAGCACCGGCACCATCAGGCCGTTGTCACCCTGGGTGGCGATGCCCACATGCACCGCGCCATGGCGGGTGATGATCTGTGCTTCGTCGTCATAGGTGGCGTTGATCTGCGGGAAGTCGCGCAGGGCCACGACCAGGGCGCGGACCAGGAACGGCAGCAAGGTCAACTTGCCACGGCTGTCGCCGTGCTTCTGGTTGAGCTGCTGGCGCAGGGCTTCCAGGGCGGTGACGTCGATTTCCTCGACATAGCTGAAGTGCGCGACCCGGCGCTTGGCGTCCTGCATGCGCTGGGCGATCTTGCGGCGCAGGCCGATGACTTGCACCTGCTCGCTGTCGGTACGCTTGGCGTAGCCGCTCGGGGCTTGCCCGGCTGCGGTCTGCGGTTTGCTCATGAAACCGTCGAGGTCTTCGTGCAGGATGCGCCCGGCCGGGCCGCTGCCGTGTACGTAGCGCAGTTCGATACCGGCATCCAGCGCACGTTTGCGCACGGCTGGGGAGGCCAGTGGCTTGTCGCCGGCCTGGCGCGGCACGATGGGCGCGGCGGTGTGGGGGGCTGCGCCCTGGCAGGCGGGCGCTGGCACTGCGGCACGCGGCTGCGGCGTGCTCGCGACTGGCGCGACAACTGCCTCGGCCGGCTTGGTGTCGGCCGGCTTGCCCTGCGGCGCGTCGACATGGTTGCCGCTGCCCTCTACTTCGATGCGGATCAGCTCGCTGCCGACCGCCATCACTTCACCCGGCTGGCCACCCAAGGCCAGCACCTTGCCGCTGACCGGCGAGGGGATTTCCACGGTCGCCTTGTCGGTCATGACATCGGCCACTACCTGGTCCTCGGCGATCACATCGCCGACCTTGACGAACCACTCGACCAACTCGACCTGTGCGATGCCTTCGCCAATGTCCGGCATCTTGATGACGTGCGTGCCCATTCAGACCTCCATGACCCGTTTCAATGCCGCACCTACCCGCGAAGGCCCTGGGAAGTAAGCCCATTCCTGTGCGTGGGGGTAGGGGGTGTCCCAGCCGGTGACGCGCTCGATCGGCGCTTCGAGGTGATGGAAGCAGTGTTCCTGAACCAGCGACACCAGCTCGGCACCGAAACCACAGGTACGGGTGGCCTCATGCACCACCACGCAGCGGCCGGTCTTCTTCACCGACGCGACGATGGTTTCCAGGTCCAGCGGCCACAGGCTGCGCAGGTCGATGACTTCGGCGTCGACGCCGGTCTCCTCGGCGGCCACCTGGGCCACGTAGACCGTGGTGCCGTAGGTCAGCACGGTGACATCATTGCCCGGGCGGGTGATCGCCGCCTTGTCCAGTGGCACGGTGTAATAGCCATCCGGCACGGCGCTGTGCGGGTGCTTCGCCCACGGCGTCACAGGGCGGTCGTGGTGGCCGTCGAACGGGCCGTTGTAGAGGCGCTTGGGCTCGAGGAAGATGACCGGGTCGTCGCATTCGATCGAGGCGATCAGCAGGCCCTTGGCGTCATAGGGGTTGGACGGCATGACCGTGCGCAGTCCGCACACCTGGGTGAACATCGCCTCCGGGCTCTGGCTGTGGGTCTGGCCGCCGTAGATACCACCCCCGCACGGCATGCGCAGGGTCAGCGGCGAGATGAACTCGCCGGCCGAGCGATACCGCAGGCGGGCCATTTCCGAGACGATCTGGTCGGACGCAGGGTAGAAGTAGTCGGCAAACTGGATTTCCACCACCGGGCGCAGGCCGTAGGCACCCATGCCCACGGCGGTGCCGACGATACCGCTTTCGGAGATCGGCGCGTCGAACACGCGCGACTTGCCGTATTTGTTCTGCAGGCCTTCGGTGCAGCGGAACACGCCGCCGAAGTAACCGACGTCCTGGCCGTAGACCACGACATTGTCGTCACGCTCAAGCATGATATCCATGGCCGAGCGCAGGGCCTGGATCATGGTCATGGTAGTGGTGGCCATGGCGGTTTCCGGGTTGATGCTGTTGTTATGGTCGTTCATCTCAAACCCCCAGTTCCTGGCGTTGACGGCGCAGGTGTTCGGGCATTTCCTTGTACACGTCCTCGAACATCGAGGCTGCGCTCGGGATGTGGCCGTTGGCCAGGGTGCCGTACTGTTCGGCTTCCTTCTGCGCCGCGATGACCGCAGCTTCGAACTCGGCGGTGACGGCCTGGTGTTCTTCCTCGGACCAGTGGCCGATCTTGATCAGGTGCTGCTTCAGGCGGGCGATCGGGTCGCCCAGCGGGAAGTGGCTCCAGTCATCGGCGGGGCGGTACTTGGATGGGTCGTCGGAGGTCGAGTGCGGGCCGGCACGGTAGGTGACCCACTCGATCAGGCAAGGTCCCAGACCCCGGCGGGCGCGTTCGGCAGCCCAGCGCGAGGCGGCGTAGACAGCGACGAAGTCGTTGCCGTCGACGCGCAGCGAGGCGATGCCGCAACCTACGCCACGGCCGGCGAAGGTGGTCGATTCACCGCCAGCAATCGCCTGGAAGGTGGAGATCGCCCACTGGTTGTTGACCACGTTGAGGATCACCGGCGCGCGGTACACATGGGCGAAGGTCAGGGCGGTGTGGAAGTCCGACTCGGCAGTGGCGCCGTCGCCGATCCAGGCCGAGGCGATCTTGGTATCGCCCTTGATCGCCGAGGCCATGGCCCAGCCGACCGCCTGCACGAACTGGGTCGCCAGGTTGCCGCTGATGGTGAAGAAACCTGCCTCGCGCACCGAATACATGATCGGCAGTTGGCGGCCCTTGAGCGGGTCACGCTCGTTGGACAGCAGCTGGCAGATCATCTCCACCAGCGACACGTCGCGGGCCATGAGAATGCTTTGCTGGCGGTAGGTGGGGAAGCACATGTCGGTGCGGTTCAGCGCCAGGGCCTGGGCGCTGCCGATGGCTTCCTCGCCCAGGCTCTGCATGTAGAAGGACATCTTTTTCTGGCGCTGGGCAACCACCATGCGGCTGTCGAAGATACGCGTCTTGAGCATGGCGCGCATGCCTTGACGCAGGACCATTGGGTCGATGTCCTCGGCCCACGGGCCGAGTGCGTCGCCATGCTCGTCCAGCACCCTGATCAAGCTGTTGGACAGCTCGGCGGTGTCGGCAGCGTCGACGTCGATCGAAGGTTTACGGGCAATACCTGCATCGTTCAGACGCAGGTAGGAAAAATCGGTCTGGCAGCCTGGCCGGCCGGTTGGCTCGGGCACATGCAAACGCAGGGGGGCGTACTCGTTCATGCTTTTTACGCTCGCTCGAATGTTGTTTTTGTGAGCTCTGAAGCGGCCGCCGCTGAGTACCGGCTCGTGACTGGCAAGTCAGCGTCCCCTACATCTTAGTGGCACGGCAGAAGAATATTTCTCTCAAGTTGGTTGCCTTTGCCGACGAGCGCAGATAAACATTCCGCATAAACACAAAAAACCGGTGAATTTGTCTCATGCGCAAACTCGATCGTACCGATATCGGCATTCTCAACAGCCTTCAGGAAAACGCCCGCATCACCAATGCAGAGCTGGCGCGCTCGGTTAACCTGTCGCCCACCCCCTGTTTCAACCGGGTCAAGGCCATGGAGGAACTAGGGGTGATCCGCCAGCAGGTGACCTTGTTGTCACCGGAGGCGCTGGGGCTGGATGTGAATGTGTTCATCCATGTGAGCCTGGAAAAACAGGTGGAGCAGTCGCTGCACCGGTTCGAGGAGGAGATCGCCGAGCGCCCCGAGGTGATGGAGTGCTACCTGATGACCGGCGACCCGGACTACCTGCTGCGGGTGCTGTTGCCGAGCATTCAGGCGCTGGAGCGGTTTCTCGATTACCTGACGCGGTTGCCGGGAGTGGCGAACATTCGCTCGAGTTTTGCCTTGAAGCAGGTGCGCTACAAGACCGCCTTGCCGTTGCCGGCCAATGGCATGACCCTGCGCGAGTAAAGGGTTGCCAGCACTGGCAACCCAGTAGGTGCTTGATATTTTAAACACCCCCAGCCTATGTTGTTGTCAGCCAATAACAACAAGGACAAGCGTCATGACCACCGCAGGCCAGAACACCCTTGCCGAACACCTTCACGGCATCGATGAAATCGAATGCGTCACCCCCGACCTCAACGGTGTGCCGCGCGGCAAAGTGATGACTGCCGAGGGCTTCCTCGAAGGCCGGCGCCTGCAGATGGCCCGTGGCGTGCTGTTGCAATGCATCATGGGCGGCTACCCGCCGGCAAGGTTCTACGGCAGTGATGACGGCGACCTGGCGCTGGTGGCCGAGCCCACGCAAATCCACCGCCTGCCCTGGAGCGAGGATGGCCGCGCCCTGGCCATCTGCGACGCCAACGAACTGGATGGCAGGTCGTCGGCGTTGTCCACCCGCGGCCAGCTCAAGGCGGTGATCGCCCGCTACGCAGCTTTGGGCCTGGCCCCGGTGGTGGCCACCGAACTCGAATTCTTTGTCTTTGCACCCAACACCGACCCCGTGCAGCCCTTTCTGCCGCCCCTGGGCAAGGATGGCCGCCGGGAGCTTGGCCATTCGGCGTTCAGTGTCAGCTCCAACAATGGCTTGCGGCCGTTCTTCAACGAGGTCTACCAGTGCATGGCAGCGCTCGGCCTGCCACGTGACACCTTCATGCACGAGATGGGCATCAGCCAGTTCGAGATCAACCTGTTGCACGGCGACCCGCTGCTGCTGGCCGACCAGACCTTCCTGTTCAAGCACCTGCTCAAGGAAGTAGCGCTCAAGCATGGTCTGACCGTGGTGTGCATGGCCAAGCCCCTGGCCAAGACCCCCGGCAGTTCCATGCACATTCATCAGAGCCTGGTGGAGATCGGCAGCGGGCGTAACGTGTTCAGCGATGAGCAGGGACAGCCGACCGCCACCTTCCTGCACTTCATCGGTGGCCTGCAGGCGTGCATGGCGGACTTCACCGCGTTGTTTGCGCCCAATGTCAATTCCTACCAGCGCCTGTGCCACCCGTACGCCTCGCCCAACAACGCTTGCTGGTCCGAGGATAACCGCGCGGCGGGCTTGCGCATACCGGCCAGCGCCCCCGTGGCCCGGCGCGTGGAAAACCGCTTGCCCGGCGCCGATGCCAATCCGTACCTGGCGATTGCCGCAAGCCTGGCTGCCGGGTTGCACGGCATCGAGCAACGCTTGCAGCCGGCGCCGGCCATCCAGGGTGAGTTCGAGGTGCCAGAGCACCTGAGCCTGCCGTGCACCCTGCACGCAGCACTGCAGCGCCTCAAGCGCAGCGCGCTGGCGCGGGAACTGTTCGGCAACGAGTTCATCGAAGGCTACGTTGCCAGCAAGACGCTGGAGCTGACCGACTTCTTCGACGAGATCACGCCGTGGGAGCGTCGGGTGCTGGCAGCACAGGCCTGATCGCGACACAACCGCTACTGGACGCGTCCCCTGCACGCTATTTCGCAGGCAAGGGACTGCGCTGCAACACAATTGCTTTTATGCTTGCCAGGCCAACGCCACCTGACCAGGGAGCCCGACGGGACGTATGCGAAACATCTGGAAGCCGTTTCAGTCGCTGTATTTCGCTGCCTTGATGATGCTTATCGGCTCAGGCCTGCTCAGTACCTACCTGGCACTGCGCCTGGCGGCCGACCATGTCGACAGCTTGTGGGTCGGTGCGTTGATGGCGGCCAACTACTTCGGCTTGGCCGTGGGCGGCAAGGTCGGCCACCGGCTGATCGGCCGGGTAGGGCACATTCGCGCGTATGCCACCTGCGCCGGTATCGTTTGCGCGGCGGTGCTCGGCCATGGCATGACCAATTGGTTGCCGGCCTGGGTCGGGCTGCGGATGGTGGTGGGCCTGGGGATGATGTGCCAGTACATGGTCATCGAAAGCTGGCTCAACGAACAGGCCGATGCCAAGCACCGCGGTGCGGTATTCAGTGGCTACATGATCGCCTCCTACCTGGGGCTGGTGCTCGGCCAGCTGATTCTGGTGGTGCACCCCGAGCTCGGCCCTGAACTGCTGATGCTGGTCGCCATGTGCTTCGCCCTGTGCCTGGTGCCGGTGGCGATGACCCGGCGCATTCACCCGGCGCCTTTGCGCCCGGCCCCGATGGAGCCGAAGTTCTTCATCAAGCGGGTGCCGCAGTCGTTGAGCACGGTGCTCGGTTCGGGCCTGATCGTCGGTTCGTTCTACGGCCTGGCGCCGCTGTACGCTTCCAATCAGGGGCTGTCCACCGAGCAGATTGGTCTGTTCATGGGTAGCTGCATCTTTGCCGGGCTGCTGGTGCAGTGGCCGTTGGGCTGGCTGTCCGACCGCTACGACCGCGCGTTACTGATCCGCAGTGCTGCCGTGGGCCTGGCAGTGGCCTCTGCGCCGCTGGCCCTCTTGCCCAGCGTGCCGCTGGAGTTGCTGTTCGGTATCGGCTTTGTCATTTCATTGTTGCAGTTCTGCCTGTACCCCTTGGCAGTTGCGTTCTCCAATGACCACGTGGAAAGCGAGCGGCGGGTCTCGCTGACCGCCATGCTGCTGGTCACTTATGGTGTGGGCGCTTGTATCGGCCCTCTGGCGGCGGGCGTATTGATGAAAGTGCTGGGGGCGCAGATGCTGTATGCGTTCTTCACGTTCTTCGCGCTGGTGCTGGTGTGGCGCATTCGGCCGAAAGCGGTCACCGGGCTGCACCAGGTGCAGGACGCGCCGCTGGGCCACGTGGCAATGCCGGCGGCCGGTTCGCCGTTGTCGGCAGCGCTCGACCCACGGGTCGATGAGCAGACGGTGCAGGATGTGATGCAGGCGCCGGTGGCGGCGGAGGATACGGAAGCGGACCAAGGCTCGGTAGAGCGCGAAGCCAAGGCGCAACCTGAAGTCGACAAGTCTGTGTGAGGTCAGGCCGCCCAGCGTTGAAGGCCGAGTGAGCCGTATCCGTCGCTGGGCGTCGCGGTGACTCACCGCAGATCACAACACCTTGATGGCGTGCAGGTGGAATTTCAGTATCGTTCCGTCCTTGGTGCCTGCGTGCAAGAACCAGTGACGGAGTGTCTCGAATCGGTCTTTGTAGACCGACATAACCTGCGAGACCCGATGGCCGTCTTTGTCACGTAAGTAAAACTCGACGTCTTCGGCGCCCGTCAGGTTGCCGTCCCATTTGTCGAGTAATTCAATCTTCCATTGATCCTGGAAGAAGGGGGCCTTGTTCAGCAGCGCCGAAGGATTGAGTCCGCTGGTGAGCTCATATGTCAGCCCGTACCCGTACATACCCAGCCAGCCGTTGCTGTTTTGCTCAAGCCTTGCGTTATTGAACTTGGCGTCTGCGGTGCTGTTGATTCGATAAATGAGGCGGTTCGCCGTTTCTTCGATGAAGGTGAATTTGAATGTGAGCGGTTTGAAACTGACTGAATCACCTCGTTCGTCGTCGGTACACAACCAGCCGTCCTGGTTTGCAGCAAAAGGCGGATAGGCCCAATAAGGTGTATCAACCACCCCGATCCGGCCAAACTGGCTATGCAATTCTGCGGTAAATGTGGAACGAATCATGCGCTGTCTGCTCCTCTGACCCGCCCAGCCGGGCGGTACAAAACCACATTAAGCAGCCGCCAAAACAGCGGTAAGCGGGAAACCTTGCTGGTCAGCAAACCCGGTTGCCCGCATGCAAGGTCGGGTAATGGGCGCCAACAAAAACGCCACCCGTTTGGGTGGCGTTGGCGCATCAGGCGATGACCTCAATAGTCGTCTTTATCGAACCGTCGCGCTTCACGCTGCAACTGGTAGACGAAGCTTTCGATCTTGCGTTGCGCCTGGCCGTTGAGGTTATGGAAGCGCACGCCGGCGAAGGTGGTGTTGATACGCTCCTCGAAGTGCAGGTGGCGCAGCTCGACCATGGTGTCGATCAGGCCCAGCGGGTTGCCGGCCTTGAAGCGCTCGTACACCTGGCCCAGTTGCAGGCGGTCCTCGACGTTGCCTTCGAAGCGCAGCTTGCAGCCGGTGGCAGAGATGTCCAGCAGCTTGCCGCGCAGGGCACCGTTGCCTTTGAGGTGGGTGCCGTCGAGGATGACATCGACCAGCTGCGACAGCTTCAACGCGGCGCGAAAGGCGTTGCGGCGCTGGTGGTAGGTCATTTCTTCCGGCATCGCGCCGCGGTAGCAGCGGTGGCCGTCGACTTCGCTGATGGTCAGCTGGGCAGTGCATTCCCAGGCGATGCGCACGCCATCATGGAAGCCTTCGACGCGGAACGGTTCGCCGTTCTCGATGAATTTTTCGCCGTCGCGGGGGATCATTTCGTCCAGTGCCAGGGTATTGCTGTCGCGGTCAACATTCACCACGTAGCTCTGGAACCGCTGGTTGCGATCATGGAAGGTGATGATCAGGGGGTCATGGCTTTCCTGCAGCTGTCGCAGGTTGGCTGCGATCTCCAAAGGTGTACTCAGCACCTTCGGCGGCTGCGGGGCATCGGCTTCATTGAACACGGCTAATCAATCTCCAGGCAAAAACGACACACGCAAGTAACGGCATTTTGCCAGTATGTTCCGTGCCTTGATAGAGGTATCACACTTGGCTGAGGGCGCGCGGCTTGGCCAGCAGCGAGGTGCCGCCACGGCTGTCGTAGAGCGACGGAGAATCGCCACCCATGAGGATTCTGATCTGGTTGTTGGTGACGTGTTGCTGCACTTGGATGATGCGCCCGTTGGTCTCGTTGATCTGCTGGCAGGTGTCCATCAGTTGCGAGAGCATATCGAGCCGTTGCAGCATTGTTTCGCCATGCTGCGACTGCGCTGCCACTGCCTGCACACCGGCGCGGTCGGCGCTAAGGCCGAGGCCGGTGAGCAACTGGCTGCGCCGCTGCCCATGCTGCTCGAGCAAGATGATCAATGACTGCTTGCGGGCCAGGATCTGTTCCAGCAGTGCCATCTCGCGGCCATGCAGGGCGACCGCTTCTTTATGAAGGAGGTCGAGCAGTTCCTGCATCGGGGCGATGTCATCTTCGATCAGTTGCAGCAAGGTGGTGTCGTGCATGGCTAACTCTTGGCTTTGTTAAGCGTCCGTGAAGTCAGCGCGCCGAACGGTCAGCGCTGGGCTTCGAAATCGAGCAGTTTGCTGGCGACCCGGCCGGCATCGACCTGGTAGCTGCCATCGGCGATCGCCTGTTTCAACTCGGCCACGCGGGCACTGTTGACCACGGGCTGTTCGCGCAGCGTGTCGCTGATCTTTTGCAACTGCTGTGCCTCTTGGCTGAGGTGTACGGCTTCTCCGCTGGCGCTGGTGCTTTTAGGCGCTTCCTGGCTCGCGCCGGGCTTTTCGGCGGTGCCGGGCGCGGCATTGCCGCGAACGCCGCCCGTGACGGACGGAGAGTTATTCAAACGACTGAAGTCGATGACCATGATCAGAAACCCCTGGGTATTTGGACGCTTGCCTTGTTTTCGGCCACCCCGAAAGAAACTTTAGGCACAAATGCATAGCCGCCTGTCAGCAAGCTCGCGAACCCGTGTTCTGACACAGTTTAGGAAAAGCGGTTCCACACTGCCAGCGCAATCCTGCTACATCGTCACCTCAACCTGGCCGGGGCCGGTCACCCGGGCCTTGATCACCCGTTTAGAGTTGAGGTTGCGCACCCGGATCTGTTCACTCAGGCCACCCTTGCTCAGCGCTTCGCCTGGCATGCGCACGCTCAGGCTGCCGCTGCGGGCGATGATCACCACGTGGTCGCCCTTGCGCACCACTTCGGCTTGCTCAAGGTGCTGCGGGGTGAGCACCTGGTCGATGACCGTAGGGCGCAGCATCTTCATGCCCACCGCCTGGTCCAGCTCGCTGAGAAAGCCCTGGCCGAGGGTGCCGACATCACGCTCGCGCAGGGCCACGTCACCTTCGCCGACCACGTTGTCACGCTTGAGCGGGCGGGTGACCACCACCACATCGCGAAACAGCCGCACCGTTGCCGGCACAAACACGGTCCACGGTGCCGCACTGTCGCAACGCACCCGCACCGTGACCCGTCCCAGTGGCTGCGCGGGGCTTTCCAGCGAAGCGTCCAGTGGCTGGCTGCACAATGGCATGCGCAAGCGCGGGTCGAGGGTGCTGACCTGGATCTCGTAACGGCCGACGGTTTGGGTGGTGGCCAGATAATCTTCTACGGTGAATTCAAGAAACCCTTGGGTGACACCGATAAGCTGTTCAGGCAAGGTAAACGCGTCCGCCAGCGTGCGAACGCCGGGCACCAGCAGGCACAGCGTGGCCAGCGAGCCAGTCAGCAGGTGCGTCAATCGTCGGAAAAATGTCGTTTTCGTGTACATGGCGCTCAAAAAAGCAAAGCCCGTGCCGACTCGGTACCTGATTTGCAACGAAAGGCTGAAACGTAAAGGAGTCTGGCATGGCGGGTGTTATGGATTCGGTCAACCAGCGCACACAGCTGGTGGGGCAGAATCGCCTGGAATTGTTGCTGTTTCGCCTCAATGGCGGCCAGCTCTACGGTATCAACGTGTTCAAGGTCAGGGAGGTGCTGCAGTGCCCTGCGCTGACCGTGCTGCCCAAGTCCCACCCGGTGGTGCGCGGCGTGGCCAACATTCGCGGGGCGACCATCCCGATCCTCGACCTGTCGATGGCTACTGGGTTGGCGCCACTGCAGGAGGACACGCGCAACAGTTTTGTGATCATCACCGAGTACAACACCAAGACCCAGGGCTTTCTGGTGCACTCGGTCGAGCGCATCGTCAACATGAACTGGGAAGAAATCCATCCGCCACCCAAGGGCACCGGCCGTGACCACTACTTGACTGCGGTCACCCGGGTGGATAACCGCATGGTCGAGATCATCGACGTGGAAAAGGTGCTGGCCGAAGTGGCGCCGTCGTCCGAGCAGGTGTCTGCCGGTGTGGTCGATGCCGAGGTGCAGGACAAGGCCGTGTTGCTGCGGGTGTTGACCGTCGACGATTCATCGGTGGCGCGCAAGCAGGTCAGCCGCTGCCTGCAAACCGTCGGCGTCGAAGTGGTGGCGCTCAACGATGGCCGCCAGGCGCTCAACTACCTCCGGCAATTGGTGGAGGAGGGCAAAAGGCCGGAAGAAGAGTTCCTGATGATGATCTCGGACATTGAAATGCCAGAAATGGACGGTTACACGCTGACCGCGGAGATCCGCAGCGATCCGCGCATGCAAAAATTGCACATCGTCCTGCATACTTCGCTGTCCGGGGTATTCAACCAGGCGATGGTCAAGAAAGTCGGCGCCGATGATTTCCTGGCCAAGTTCAAACCGGACGACCTGGCGCAGCGCGTGGTCGACCGGATCAAGGCAACACATTGAAGCAGCCGGGAGCCCGCTCCCGGCACCAGCGATTGAAAAGAGGCGGCAGTAGTGTCTACGGGTAATTTGGATTTCGAACAGTTCCGGGTCTTCCTGGAGAAAGCCTGTGGCATCCTGCTGGGCGAGAATAAGCAGTACCTGGTCTCCAGCCGTCTCAACAAGCTGATGGAGCAACAAGGTATCAAGAGCCTGGGCGAGCTGGTGCAGCGCATCCAGACCCAGCCGCGCAGCGGTTTGCGCGAACAGGTGGTCGACGCGATGACGACCAACGAGACCCTGTGGTTCCGTGATACCTACCCGTTCGAGGTGCTGAAGAACAAGGTCATCCCCGAGTTCATCAAGAACAACCCGGGCCAGCGCCTGCGCATGTGGTCGGCGGCCTGCTCGTCGGGGCAGGAGCCGTACTCCATCTCGATGGCTATCGATGAGTTCGAGCGCAGCAACCTGGGCCAGTTGAAGATGGGCGCGCAGATTGTCGCGACCGACCTGTCCGGGACCATGCTGACCAACTGCAAGACCGGCGAATACGACAGCCTGGCGATTGCCCGCGGCCTATCGCAGGAGCGCCTGCAGCGCTACTTCGACCCCAAGGGGGCGGGGCGTTACGCGATCAAGCCGGCCATTCGCAGCCGCGTCGAGTTCCGCTCGTTCAACCTGCTCGACAGTTACGCGAGCTTGGGCAAGTTCGACATCGTGTTCTGTCGCAACGTGTTGATCTACTTTTCGGCCCAGGTGAAGAAAGACATCCTGCTGCGTATCCACAGCACGCTCAAGCCGGGCGGGTACCTGTTCCTTGGCGCCTCCGAGGCGCTGAACGGGTTGCCGGACCATTACCAGATGGTGCAGTGCAGCCCGGGGATTATCTACCAGGCCAAGTAGGGTTTGCCTTGAGGGTTGTGGCGCCTACGAGATCGAGCGCCACGCGGGCGGCGCTCGATCTTGTAGGCGCCACACCGCTATCGCCAAACACGTCAATTTTTTGTTTTGCCGCCTATGCCGACCGGCAATTGCCGCTTGCGCCCCTTCAAGCGGAAGACCTTTGCCGCTTTTCTGGCATCACCCTGACAGCATTCCGTCTTGCTAGCCCGTATTTCCGGGCCTTTCCGCTGGTTGGCACAGCCCTTGCTATGCCTTGCTCAACGACACTCCGGTCAACCTTCGAAGGTTTCCCCGACATGAGCATCAGCTTCGACAAGGCGCTTGGCATTCACGAAAAGGCCCTGGACTTCCGCGCCCAGCGCGCCGAAGTGCTGGCCAACAACATCGCCAACGCCGACACGCCCAACTACAAGGCGCGTGACATGGACTTCTCCTCGGTGCTCGCCGCCGAAAGTGAAAAACAGCAAAGCGGCCGCTTCGCTCTGGATCGGACCAACAGCCGGCACATCGAGGCCGATGGCCTGGCCCTGAGCGACGAGGCGCTCAAGTACCGCACGCCGCTGCAGCCGTCGATCGACCAGAACACCGTGGACGCCCAGATCGAGCAATCGAACTACACGGAAAACGCCATCGGTTTCCAGGCCAGCTTCACCTTGCTCAACAGTAAATTCAAAGGGCTGGTTTCGGCCCTGCGCGGAGAGTAACCATGTCCCTATCCAGTGTCTTCAACATTGCCGGCAGCGGCATGAGCGCGCAAAACACTCGCCTCAACACCGTGGCCTCGAACATCGCCAACGCCGAGACCGTGTCGTCGAGCATCGACCAGACCTACCGCGCACGCCATCCGGTATTCGCCACCACCTTCCAGGACGCGCAAGGCGGTACCAGCCAGTCGCTGTTCGAGGACCAGGGCGAAGCCGGGCAGGGCGTGCAGGTCAAAGGTATCGTCGAAGACCAGAGCAACCTGGAAGCGCGCTACGAGCCCAACCATCCGGCGGCGAACAAGGACGGCTACGTCTACTACCCGAACGTCAACGTGGTCGAGGAGATGGCTGACATGATCTCTGCCAGCCGTGCGTTCCAGACCAACGCCGAGCTGATGAACACCGCCAAAAGCATGATGCAGAAAGTCTTGACCTTGGGTCAGTGATAGGAAGCCGACATGACCACGACCAATTCCACCAGTGACGTCGGCAGCGCGTACCTGACCTCGCTGCAAAAGCAGACCAGCAAGACCGACAGCAGCACCGGCGCTGCCGGCAGTGCGCTGGGCAAGGATGCGTTCTTGCAGTTGCTGGTAACGCAGATGAAAAACCAGAACCCGCTCGACCCGCAGGAAAACGGCGAGTTCGTGGCGCAGCTGGCGCAGTTCAGCAGCCTTGAAAGCATGCAGACGTTGAACGATACGGTGAACTACATCGCCGGGTCGTTCCAGTCCTCGCAGGCGCTGCAGGCGTCGTCGCTAGTAGGGCGTAATGTGATCGTCCAGACCGACAAGGCCTTGGTCGACACCAGCAAAGAGATGAAAGGGTCGGTCAACCTGACATCGTCGAGTACTGCAACGTCTGTCGGCATCTATGACAAAGACGACAAGCTGGTGCGCACCCTGGACCTGGGCTCCAAGGCCGCCGGCAAGGCCGACTTCACCTGGGATGGGCTGGACGACGATGGCGAGGCGTTGGAGGAGGGTACCTACACCTTCAAGGCTACCGCCAGCATCGATGGCACTGCCAAAGCCATGACCACCAACCTGCCGGCCACGGTCACCAGTGTGACCATGGGTACCAACGGCGCAGAAATGACGCTCAATCTCGCCGGGCTGGGCAGCGTTGCGCTGTCCAAAGTTCAAACCATTGGCATCTAGGGCCTAAGCTAACGACAGGAGTAGCACATGTCTTTCAATACCGGCCTTAGCGGCCTCAATGCAGCAAACAAGGCCCTGAACGTCACTGGCAATAACATTGCCAACGTCGCCACTACCGGCTTCAAAGCATCGCGTGCCGAGTTCGCTGATCAGTACTCCAACTCCATTCGCGGCACCAGCGGCGGCAAGACGGTCGTCGGCACTGGCGTGAGAACGGCTGCGGTGTCGCAGATGTTTACGCCGGGCAATATCAATGGTACCGGCCAAGCTCTGGACATGGCGATTGATGGTAACGGCTTCTTCGCCCTGAATGACAATGGTTCGAAGATCTACACCCGTGCCGGCATGTTCTACAGCGACAAGGAAGGTAATGTCATCAGCTCGTCGGGCGCCAAGCTGCAAGGTTATGGCGTTGATGGCAATGGCAATGTTGTCCCGGGTGCGCTGACCGACCTGAAGATCGACACGTCCAACCTGACGCCCAACCCTACCGGTCTCATCACTGAGACGCTCAACCTCAAGTCCAGCGATACCGCCCCGGCCGAGGCGCCGTTCGACCCGGGCAACGTCAAGACCTACAACTACACCTTCAACACCGATGTGTATGACAGCCAGGGCAACCTGCACCAGATGAACCAGTACTTCATGAAGGATGCTGGTACCAACTCCTGGACCATGTACACCACCATCGACGGCCGCAACCCAGCCGACCCGACTTCGACCACCCCGCTGGCAAACACGCTGCCATTCAAGAGTGACGGCACCTTGAACACCGCTGGCATGAGCGCAGGTGCGGTGCCAGGTGGGCTCACCATCAACGCTGACAAGACCTTCAATCTGGACGGCTGGGTGCCGGCGCAGAAGACTGTTGCAGGTGTGTGGGCCGCCAACGGCGCCAACGCGCATGCCTCCGGGGTTAAGCTGGACATGATCGCCACCACGCAATACAACGCCGCGTCCGCCACCACCGCCAAGAGCGGGGATGGTTTTGCGACGGGTGAGTTGTCTGGGCTGAGCATCGATGCCAGCGGTAACATGTTCGCCAATTTCACCAACGGTGAGAACAAGGTGATCGGCCAGGTCGCACTGGTCAACTTCGCCAACCTCCAAGGCCTGACGCCGGTGGGCGGCACTGCCTGGAAAGAGTCCTACACATCGGGCGTGCCTGTTGTCGGCCAGCCGGATACCGGGACGCTGGGGCAGATCACCGGCGGCGCGCTGGAAGACTCGAACGTCGACCTGACCGGCGAGCTGGTCAACCTGATCAAGGCGCAGAGCAACTACCAGGCAAACGCCAAGACCATTTCCACTCAAAGCACCATCATGCAGACCATCATCCAGATGAGCTGATGGTGGTTGGTTTGGTGGAGTGTTGTCTGCAATAGGGGGCGCTTCGCGCCCTTTCGCGACGCAAGGCCGCTCCTACAGGTCGACGCGATCCCTGTAGGAGCGGCCTTGCGTCGCGAAAGGGCCGCAAAGCGGCCCCAAAATCCCAAAGGTTTACCCCATGAAAAGGCTGCTGCTACTAGCGATTCTCCCCGTCCTCGCCATGGCCCCCTTGCTCGCCGCTGCCCCCGCCCCCTTCTACCAATGGCAAAGCCTGACCACCGGCCGTTTCATGTGCTCGGCCACCAACCCAGGCGAAGGCTGGGTGCGCTTTTCCGGCCCCTACAACAACGCCGGTTGCCGGGCGTACTGAGCACTGCCTTGCCGCTGGCGGCAAACATCCGCCGACAAACTGACGGTTTTTGCCTCTCGGCGTGCTACAACCCCTGTAATCATTGGGCTTAAGACCTGGTTCGATTATTGCTTATCCCTGCTCAGTGACAGCGCGGCAGGTACGCGCAGAGGAGATGCTGTGGACAAGATGCTTTACGTGGCCATGACCGGCGCCAGCCAGAACGCGCTGGCGCAGAAGGCCCATGCCAACAACCTGGCGAACATTTCCACCAACGGCTTCCAGCGCGACCTGGAACAGGCGCGCTCGATGCCGGTGTTTGGCGACAGCTTTCCGGCGCGCGCCTTTGCCATGACCGAGCGCCCGGCCACTGACTTCAGCGAAGGCCCGATGATCGAGACCGGTCGCGAGCTGGACGTCACCGTGACCGGCAAGGGCTTCATCGCCGTGCAGGCCCCGGACGGCAGCGAAGCCTACGTGCGCACCGGCAGCCTGAACATCGATGCCCTGGGCGTGCTGCGTGCCGGCAACGGCATGCCGGTGATCGGCAACGGTGGCCCGATTGCCATCCCCCCGGAGCAGAAGGTTGAAGTGGGCGCCGACGGCACCATCAGCATCCGCGCCATGGGTGAAGACCCGCGGGTAATGGCCGAGGTCGACCGTATCAAGCTGGTCAACCCCGACACCAAAGGCCTGACCAAGGGCTTGGACGGCATGATCCATACCAGCAATGGCCAACCGGCCGACGCCGACGTCAATGTGCGCGTGGTGTCGGGCTTCCTGGAAGGCAGCAACGTCAACGCCGTCGAGGAAATGACCTCGGTGCTGGCGTTGTCCCGTCAGTTCGAGCTGCACGTCAAGATGATGAACACGGCCAAGGAAGGCGACGAAGCCATGGCGCGTGTTTTGCAAATCGGCTAATCACATTTGAACGGGTGCCGTAAAACAGGCGCACGAGGAGAACAGCATGCTTCCGGCTCTTTGGGTCGCTAAAACCGGCCTGTCCGCCCAGGACACCAACCTGACGGTCATTTCCAACAACCTGGCCAACGTCTCGACCACCGGCTTCAAACGTGATCGCGCCGAGTTCCAGGACCTGCTCTACCAGATCAAGCGTCAGCCTGGCGCCCAGTCGACCCAGGACAGCGAGCTGCCTTCGGGCCTGCAAGTGGGTACCGGTGTGCGCATTGTCGGCACCCAGAAGAACTTCACCGCCGGCAGCCTGCAGACCACCGAAAACCCGCTGGACATGGCGGTCAACGGCCGTGGCTTCTTCCAGATTCTGCAGCCCGATGGCACGGTTTCCTACACCCGTGACGGCACCTTCCACCTGAACTCCGATGGCCAGATCGTCACGGCCAACGGTTTTGCCCTGGAGCCTGCGGTGGTGGTGCCGAACGACGCGCAGACCTTCACCGTCGGCCAGGATGGCACCGTGTCGATCACCACTGCCGGCAACCCGGCGGCCCAGGTCATCGGCAACATCCAGACCGCTGACTTCATCAACCCGACCGGCCTGCAGGCAATCGGCGACAACCTGTTCCTGGAAACCGCCGCCAGCGGTGCGCCGCAAGTCGGTACCCCAGGCCTGAACGGCTTCGGCACCACCCTGCAGCAGACCTTGGAAAACTCCAACGTCAGCACCGTGGAAGAGTTGGTGAACATGATCACCACCCAGCGTGCCTACGAGATGAACTCCAAGGTCATCTCCACCGCCGACCAGATGCTGTCGTTCGTCACCCAGCAGCTGTAACACCCTGAACCTGATCCACGTAGCCCAGTTACACCGTGAGGTAGCGTCATGAATCGTCTGTTGTCCGTCTTCGCCCTGGGGGGGGCGGTGTTGCTGGCAGGTTGCGTCGCGCCGACGCCCAAGCCCAACGACCCGTACTATGCGCCGGTGTTGCCGCGCACCCCGTTGCCGTCGGCGGCCAACAACGGTTCGATCTACCAGGCCGGTTTCGAGCAGAACCTGTACAGCGACCGCAAGGCGTTCCGGGTCGGTGACATCATCACCATCACCCTCAACGAGCGCACCTCGGCCAGCAAGAACGCCGGTTCGCAGATCCAGAAAAACAGCAAGGCCGACATCGGCCTAAGCTCGTTGTTCGGCAGCACACCCAACACCAACAACCCGTTCGGCGGCGGTGACCTTTCGCTGGAGGCCGGCTACAGCGGCGAACGTGCCACCAAGGGCGACAGCAAGGCCACCCAGGGCAACACCCTGACCGGTTCGATCACCGTGACCGTGGCCGAAGTGCTGCCCAACGGCATCATCGCCGTGCGCGGCGAGAAGTGGCTGACCCTGAACACCGGCGAAGAGCTGGTGCGCATTGCCGGCATGATCCGCGCCGACGACATCGCCACCGACAATACCGTGCCGTCCACCCGCGTGGCCGATGCGCGCATCACCTATTCGGGGACTGGCTCGTTTGCCGATGCCAGCCAGCCCGGGTGGCTGGACCGCTTCTTCATCAGCCCGCTTTGGCCTTTCTGAGTACGGATGACCATGTTCAACGTGAGGCAGCTGATTGCCGCAACCCTGCTCCTGTCCTGTGCCTTCGCGGCCCAGGCCGAGCGCTTGAAGGACATCGCCAGCATCTCTGGCGTGCGTTCCAACCAGTTGATCGGCTATGGCCTGGTGGTGGGGCTCAACGGCACGGGTGACCAGACCACCCAGACGCCGTTCACCCTGCAGACCTTCAACAACATGCTGTCGCAGTTCGGCATCAAGGTGCCGGCCGGTTCCGGCAACGTGCAGTTGAAAAACGTCGCGGCGGTGTCGGTGCATGCCGACCTGCCCGCCTTCGCCAAACCCGGCCAGGTGGTGGACATCACCGTTTCGTCGATCGGTAACTCCAAGAGCCTGCGCGGCGGCAGCCTGCTGCTGACCCCGCTCAAGGGTATCGACGGCAACGTCTACGCGATCGCCCAGGGCAACCTGGTGGTCGGCGGCTTCGATGCCGAAGGCCGCGATGGCTCGAAGATCACCGTCAACGTTCCGTCGGCCGGGCGTATCCCGGGCGGCGCCAGCGTCGAGCGGGCCGTGCCGAGCGGGTTCAACCAGGGCAACAGCCTGACCCTGAACCTCAACCGCCCAGACTTCACCACCGCCAAGCGCATCGTCGACAAGGTCAACGAACTGCTCGGCCCGGGCGTCGCCCAGGCCTTGGACGGTGGCTCGGTACGTGTCAGTGCGCCGATGGACCCAAGCCAGCGTGTGGATTACCTGTCGATCCTGGAAAACCTCGAGATCGACCCGGGCCAGGCAGTGGCGAAAGTCATCATCAACTCGCGTACCGGCACCATCGTCATTGGCCAGAACGTCAAGGTGTCGCCGGCCGCGGTGACCCACGGCAGCCTGACCGTGACCATTACCGAAGACCCGATCGTCAGCCAGCCGGGGCCGTTCTCCAATGGCCAGACTGCCGTGGTGCCACGCTCGCGGGTCAACGCCGAGCAGGAAGCCAAGCCGATGTTCAAGTTCGGCCCAGGGACCACGCTGGATGAAATCGTCCGCGCGGTGAACCAGGTTGGCGCGGCGCCCAGCGACCTGATGGCGATCCTCGAAGCCCTGAAACAGGCCGGCGCCTTGCAAGCCGACCTGATCGTGATCTGAGGACGCAGGATGAACAGCAAAAGCCTGGTATCCGGCAGCGTCGACAGCGGCGCCTACACCGACCTCAACCGCCTCAACTCGCTCAAGCACGGCGACCGCGACAGCGAAGCCAACGTGCGCAAGGTGGCCCAGGAGTTCGAGTCGCTGTTCATCAGCGAAATGCTCAAGGCCTCGCGCAAGGCCAGCGATGTGCTGGCCGCCGACAACCCGATGAACACCGAGACGGTCAAGCAGTACCGCGACATGTATGACCAGCAACTGGCGGTGAGCATGTCCCGCGAGGGTGGCGGTATCGGCCTGCAGGACGTGCTGGTGCGCCAGTTGACCAAGAGCAAGAGCACGGCAGGCGCCAGCAGCCCGTTTGCGCGCGGCGAGGGCAGTGGCCCGGCGCTGTGGGGCAACAAGGTGGCTGAGCCGGTGCATGCCACCGAGTCGGGTGCCACCCGCAACGACGTCGCGGCCCTCAATGCGCGGCGCCTGGCGCTGCCGAGCAAGCTCACCGACCGCCTGCTGGCCGGCATCGTGCCGTCGGCCGCGACCAGCAACGGCGCCGCCGTGCCGGCCCGTGACGGCCAGCAAGTGGCCAAGGCCTTTGCCGTGCCGGAAAACGGCCTGCGCATTGTCGGGCGTGCCGTGGCCCAGCCGCCGCTGGCGCCGAACAAGGCTTTCGCCGACAGCGACGCCTTTGTCGCCACCATGCTGCCGATGGCCGAGCAGGCCGCCAAGCGCATCGGTATCGACCCGCGCTATCTGGTGGCCCAGGCGGCCCTGGAAACGGGCTGGGGCAAGTCGGTCATGCGCAACACCGATGGCAGCAGCAGCCACAACTTGTTCGGCATCAAGGCCAGTGGCAACTGGCAGGGCGAGCAGGCGAGGGCGATCACCAGCGAATTCCGTGATGGCCAATTCGTCAAGGAAACGGCGGCGTTCCGCTCGTACGATTCCTACCAGGACAGCTTCCATGATCTGGTGAACCTGTTACAGGGCAATTCCCGCTATCAAGGTGCGCTGGACGCGGCCGATAACCCTGAGCAGTTTGCAAGAGAGCTGCAAAAAGCAGGTTATGCGACCGACCCGGGCTATGCGAAGAAGATCATCAGCATCGCCCAGCAAATGCAAGCAACCCCGCAATACGCCATGGCTGGCAGAACTACGAATCTATAAGGACTAAAACATGTCGAGTCTGATTTCGATCGGTCTGAGTGGCCTTGGTGCCAGCCAGGCGGCATTGTCGGTAACCAGTAACAACATTGCCAACGCCGCAACCAGTGGCTACTCGCGCCAGCAGGCGGTTCAGGTCGCGGGCCCTTCGCACAACATCGGCGCGGGCTTTCTGGGTACAGGCACCACGCTTTCGGATGTGCGCCGGATCTACAGCGCCTACCTGGACAATCAGTTGCAGACCGCGACCTCGTTGCAGGCCGACTCGGTGGCGTTCCAGGACCAGATCACCAGCGTCGACAAATTGCTGGCCGACCGTGATACCGGTATCAGCTCGGTGCTGACCGCGTTCTTCTCGGCCTTGCAGACCGCTTCGGCCAAGCCGGGTGATGTCGCCTCGCGGCAGTTGCTGCTGACCCAGGCGCAAACCCTGAGCAACCGTTTCAACGCGGTGGGCACTCAGCTGACCCAGCAAAACGAAACGATCAATTCTCAGCTCGGCACGCTCGCAGGCCAGGTGAACAAGCTCACCGCCAACATCGCCGAGTACAACAAACAGATCGTTGCGGCCACCGCCACCGGCAATACCCCTAACAGCCTGTTGGATGCGCGCAGCGAAGCCGTGCGCCAGCTCAACGAGCTGGTCGGGGTCACGGTGCAGGAACGTGACGGCAACTACGACGTCTACCTGGGCAGTGGCCAGTCACTGGTCACCGGGGTCAAGGCCAACACCTTGTCGGTGCAGCCGGGTGTGGCTGACAAAAGCCAGGCGAGCCTGCGTATCAACTACGAGTCGTTCAGCTCCGATGTGACCTCGGTGGTGACCGGCGGCACGATCGGCGGCCTGCTGCGCTACCGCCAGGACGTGCTGATGCCATCGATGAACGAACTCGGCCGCGTGGCATTGGTGGTCGCCGACAGCATCAACAGCCAACTGGGCCAAGGCCTTGATGCCAACGCCCAATTCGGCAGCGCGCTGTTCTCCAGCATCAACAGCGCCAGTGCATTGGCCCAGCGCAGCCTGGCTTCGTCGAGCAACAGTGCCGGGTCCGGCAACCTCGATGTGACCATTGCCGACAGCGGCGCGCTGACCACCTACGACTACGAAGTGAAGTTCACCAGCGCCAACCAGTACAGCGTGCGCCGCTCTGATGGCACCGACATGGGCAGCTTCGACCTGAGCGCCGACCCGGCCCCGGTGATCGACGGCTTCAGCCTGTCGCTCAAGGGCGGCGGCCTGGCGGCAGGTGACAGCTTCAAGGTGATCCCGACCCGCTCCGCGGCGGGCAACATCACAACCATCATGACCGATGCCAACAAGTTGGCCTTCGCCGGGCCGATCAGCGCCGCGGCGGGCAGCGGCAACGGGGGCACCGGCACCATCACTCAGCCGGTGCTGGGTGATTCGCTGGATATCTACGGGGGTGCCGACACCGCCCTGGTGCAGCAGTCGATTCGTGACTCGATGCCGGTACGTGTGGTGTTCGATGCCGCCAACGGCGGTTCCCAGGGCTACAAGTTGTTCGATGCCAAGGGCACCCAGATCGGCACCGGCAGCGTGGTGCCCGGCCAGGACAACAAATTGTCCATCGCCGTGCCAATGCTCGATGCCGCTGGCAAGCCGATCCTTGATGGCGACGGCAAGCCGCGCAGCTTCAATGTCGAGACCACCATCGGCGGCAGCCCGTCTGCCAACGACAGCTTCACCCTGTCGTTCAATGCCGACGGCAAGGCCGACAACCGCAACGCCACCTCGCTGCTGGACCTGCAGACCAAGTCGACCGTGGCCACCGGCTCCGGCGGTGGCACCAGCTTCACCTCGGCCTATGCCTCGCTGGTCGAGCGCGTGGGGGCCAAGGCCAGCCAGGCCACCATCGACACCACGGCGACCCAGGCAGTGCTCAAGTCCGCCGCCGAAAGCCGCAGTGCGGTGTCGGGGGTCAACCTCGATGACGAGGCGGCCAGCCTGGTGAAGTTCCAGCATTACTACACCGCGTCGTCGCAGATCATCAAGGCGGCGCAAGAAACCTTTTCGACCTTGATCAACGCCCTTTAAGGAGTAGCTGGCCGTGCGTATTTCTACTGCTCAGTTTTATGAGACCAGCGCCAACACCTACTCGAAGAACTTCTCGGACACGGCCAAGACCACCGAGCAGATCACCTCCAAGTCGCGCATCCAGACGGCGGGCGACGACCCGGTCGGCGCCGCGCGCCTGCTGTTGTTGCAGCAGCAGAGCGCCCTGCTGGACCAGTACAACGGCAACATGACCACGGTCAAGAATGCCCTGCTGCAGGAAGAGAGCGTGCTCTCGACCATCAACGATGCCCTGCAGCGTGCCAGCGAGCTGGCGCTAGAGGCGGGTAACGGTGGCAAAAGCGATGCCGACCGCGCATCGATCGCCAGCGAGATCAAAGAGATCGAGGCGAACGTCTTCGGCCTGCTCAATTCCCGCGACGCCAATGGCGACTACATGTTCGGCGGCTCCAAGTCGTCAACGCCGCCCTATGTGCGCAATAGCGACGGTACCTACAGCTACCAGGGTGACCAGACCCAGCTTAGCCTGCAGGTGTCCGATACCTTGAGCCTGGCTACCAATGACAGCGGTTTCAGCATCTTCGACCAGGCGACCAACAACAGTCGTACGCAGTCGAGCCTGCAGGCGCCGACCCCGGACGATGGCAAAGTACTGTTGTCCGGTGGCCTGATGACCTCGGCGAACACCTACAACAACCAGTTCTCTGGCGGCCAGCCGTACACCATCACCTTCACCAGTGCCACCGAGTACAGCGTCAAGGATGCCACCGGCAAGGACATCACCAGCGAAACCGCGAGCAACGGCAAGTTCGACGTCAACACCGAAGGCGGCAAGATGATTTCGCTGCGCGGTGTCGATTTCGAGATCAACCTGAACCTGCAGGAAGGTGACGATGCCGACGCGGCGGTGGCGGGCCATGTGTTCACCCTCGAAGCCAAGCCCGACACCCTGAATGCCACGCGCAGTGCGGGTAACCCATCGACCGCGCAGGTTACCGGCAGCAGCATCACCGATGCCGATGCCTATCGCAGCACCTTCCCCAGCAATGGTGCGGTGATCAAGTTCACCAGTGCGACCGAGTATTCGCTGTATGCGCAGCCGTACAGTGCCGACAGCAAGCCGGTGGCTTCGGGCACGGTCGGGGCGGATAACGCGGTGACGGTGGCGGGCGTGACCTTCCAGCTCGACAGTGCACCTGGTGAAGGCGACCAGTTCTCGGTGACGACCAACACGCACCGCACGCAGAACGTGCTCGACAGCCTCGGTCAATTGCGCACGGCGCTGGGCAAGCCGGTCGACAGCCCAGAGGCGCAGGCAGCACTCAAGACGGCGACCGACTCGGCGATCTCCAACCTGGCCAGTGCCCGTGAGCGTATCGACATTACCCGCGGTTCGATTGGTGCGCGCGGTAACTCGCTGGAGATCCAGGAGCAGGAGAACATCAGCCTGGGCCTGGCCAACAAGACCACCCAGAGCGCCATTGGCGATACCGACATGGCGTCGGCGACCATCCAGCTGACCCTGCAGCAGGCGATGCTCGAAGCCTCGCAGCTGGCATTTGCGCGGATTTCGCAGTTGAGCCTGTTCAACAAGCTTTGAGTTGGCTGTGCAAGTCTGGGGGCGTCAAGCGCCCCCGGGCGCTTAATCTCCCCGCAAAACTTCCTTGTCCCCACATCCTCCTGCCTGGCTTTCGTAGCATTTCAATGTGACCAATGAGTCAAAACGCTCATCTTCCCTGTATTCTATGCAGCAGCTGTTGCAGCATTTTGTTACCGGTGCGCAGGCGAGCTCTGTTTTCAACCCTTGGCGGTGACGCTCCGGTATTTGGCGCCCTCAATTTATCGAGTGGTGGTCTTTGGCTGTTTTCATTGGGAAGCCAGAATGATTGGCATCAAAAGCATCGCGAGTTACGTGCCCACCGCTGGCCTGGACAACTATGTCCAGGGTGCGAAGTTCGGCAAGGACGAAGAGTTCATGTTCGGCAAGATCGGCGCGTCGTTCTTGCCGCGCAAGGCCGAAGACCAAGAAACCTCGGACCTGTGCGTCGAAGCGGCCCAAGCGCTGTTCGCCGCCAACCCTGACCTTGATCCGCAATCGATCGATGCGTTGATTGTGGTCACCCAGAACGGTGACGAAGAAGGCCTGCCGCACACGGCCGCCATCGTCCAGAGCAAGCTCGGCCTGTCGACCCGCGTGGCGGCGTTCGATGTGTCGCTGGGCTGCTCGGGTTACGTATACGGCCTGTATGCGATCAAGGGCTTCATGGAAGCAGCAGGGCTGAAGAATGGTTTGCTGATCACCGCCGACCCGTACTCGAAAATCGTCGACCCGGAAGATCGCAACACCACCATGCTGTTCGGCGATGCCGCCACGGCCACCTGGATGGGCGAAGATGCAGTGTGGAACCTGGGCCAGGCACGTTTCGGTACCGATGGTTCCGGCGCTGAGCACTTGAAGATCAGTGACGGCAAGTTCTTCATGAACGGCCGCCAGGTGTTCAACTTTGCCTTGGTCAAAGTGCCGGCGCATTTGCATGAGCTGCTCGATGCCAGTGGTCTGACGTCGGCGGATATCGACGCCTTCTGTATTCACCAGGGCAGTGCGGCGATTGTCGATGCCGTGGCCCGGCGCTTCGAAGAGCAACACCCGGAGAAGTTCGTCAAGGACATGCTGGAGACCGGCAATACCGTGTCGTCCAGCGTGCCGTTGCTGTTACAGAAACACATGCTTGACGGCAGCTGGAAGCGTGTAGCGATCAGCGGGTTCGGTGTGGGCCTGTCGTGGGGTTCGGCAATTCTTTATCGCGACTGACCCTCAGCAGCCTCAAGAAAAAGCGCCCGGCGGCCACTGCCCGGCGCTTTTTTTATGCCGATCTAGTGTAGAGCCGTGGATGACTCAAGATCCTTGTAGATCCAGCTGCAGGGGCCAGTTTTTGAAGCCTGCGCAATCTTTGTGGGAGCGGGCTTGGAAGTGCCAACAGGTTTTTGTGCACAGATTTTGACGTCAGAAATTCGCCCTTAACCCCCTGATTTCACTGGGCTGGCAGCGTGCCACCATTTTTTTTTTGAAAAACCCCTCAAGCAACCCGCGCACCCGACGATAACCATTACGAAGGTTCTCTAGGCCACACCCGGCGGTTGCCAGGGCCGGAAGCCGCTGTATCCATTCAACGAGGAATTCGTCATGGCTTTGACCGTTAACACTAACATCACCTCCTTGGGCGTTCAGAAGAACCTGAACCGTGCTTCCGACGCGCTGGGTACTTCGATGTCCCGCCTGTCTTCCGGCCTGAAAATCAACAGCGCCAAAGACGACGCCGCTGGCCTGCAGATCGGCAACCGTCTGACCAGCCAAATCAAAGGCCTGAGCGTTGCCGTGAAAAACGCCAACGACGGCATCTCCATCGCCCAGACCGCTGAAGGCGCGATGCAAGAATCGACCAGCATCCTGCAGCGTATGCGCGAACTGTCCCTGCAGTCCGCCAACGGCTCGAACAGCGATGACGACCGTACTTCCCTGCAACAAGAATTCACCGCGCTGTCGGGCGAACTGACCCGTATCGCCAACACCACCACCTTCGGTGGTCGTAAAATTCTCGACGGTTCGTTCCAGAACGTCAGCTTCCAGATCGGTTCCAGCGCTAACGAAACCATCTCGTTCGGCATGACCGACATCAGCTCGACTGGCCTGAAAGGTTCGTTCAGCGAAGCTAAGACTGATGGTGTTGCTACTGACCTGTCCGCAGTTGTTACTGGTGCAGTCGCTACCAGCGCCTCGACCTTCCGCGCTGACCCTGTAACCTTCGCACCCGTTGCTGCTGGTGAAACTGTTACGCTGACCCTGAATGGCACTGCTGTTGCGCTCGATGACACCGACACTGCAGCTACCACTGTCGGCAAGATCAACGCTGCCAACACCGCCTCCAACACTGGCGTAACCGCGGCCATCGATGGCAACGGCGATATCGTCATGAGCTCGTCGGCAACCTTCACTGCAACTGCAGCCGCCACCGCTGGCGGTACTGCTGGCTTCGCCGCCACTGCGACCGTTGCAGCGGGCTTCGACAGCGACATTTCCTTCAATATCAATGGCACCGCAATCGGCGCAACTGCTGGCCAGGATATGACTGATGTGCTCGCTGCCATCAACGCTGAAACTGCTACAACCGGCGTCGCGGCAACCCTGAGCTCCGAAGGCCGTCTGCAACTGAGCTCCGCCGATGGCAAAGCCATCAACCTGACCAACGGCACCGGTGCCGCTGGCCAAGGCGCGCTGGCCAAGGTTGGTCTGGCTGCCGGTACTACCGAAGCCAAGCTGGTCGCTGATACCTCCATCTCCCTGAACGGCACTGAAGTCAAGTTCACCAAGGGCGATACCCTGGACGGCATCATCTCGGCGATCAACACCGCGAGCACCGGCGTCACCGCCAGCAAGAACGCCGACAACACCCTGAAGCTGTTCTCGAAAGAGAACATCACCGTTGCCGACGGCAGCCAAGGCACCGGCTTGGCCGCTCTGGGCCTGGCTACCACCAACAGCACCGTAGCCATCACCCAGGAAACCACCGTTTCCAACCTGAGCATCACCAGTGCTGCCGATTCGCAGAAAGCCATCCAGGCTCTGGATGCCGCTATCGCCCAAATCGACAGCCAGCGCGCTCAGCTGGGTGCTGTGCAAAACCGCTTCGACAGCACCGTTGCCAACCTGAACAGCATCTCGGAAAACTCCACCGCTGCCCGCAGCCGTGTGCAGGACGCCGACTTCGCTTCGGAAACCGCCGAGCTGACCAAGCAGCAAACCCTGCAACAGGCTTCCACCGCGATCCTGTCCCAGGCTAACCAGCTGCCGTCGTCGGTACTGAAACTGCTGGGCTGATCCTGATCGCTAAGTAGTTTGACGAAGGGTACGGTGACGTACCCTTTCGTCTTTCCGAGAACAAGAGGTGCCAGAAATGGATATGAGCGTGAAACTGGGCATGTCCTATCCCGCCTCCGCTGCTCCCGAAGCAACAGCGAGCAAGCGGCAAGAGAACGAGCTGGCGGCCAACGAGCCGGCCAAGCAAGAATCCCAACCTGTAGCACGAGAAACCCTGGAAACGGCCGTTAATGCCATCCAGGACTTCGTCAAGGCTTCAGAGCGACAACTCGATTTTTCGATCGATGACTCCACCGGCCAGGTGGTAGTCAAGGTCATCGCCCGCCAGAGCGGCGAAGTCATCCGCCAGCTGCCCTCCGAAGTGGCACTGAAACTGGCGGAAAACCTGAAGGATGCCAACAGCCTGTTGTTCGATCTGAAGGCTTAAGTTGGCACGGCTTTTGTTGTAAAGCCGCACGGACGCGTTTTCGTCGGATTTTCGACGGTCACCGGATAAGGAGTGTGAAGATGGCGAGTTCTACTATTACCGGACTGGGTTCGGGTCTAAAAATTGGCGAGTTGGTCAAGGCACTGGCTGATGCCGAGAAGGCGCCCAAGCAAAGCCAGATCAATAAGCAGACCGCCACCGCCACCACCACCTTGTCGGCCATCGGTACGGTCAAAAGTGCGCTGGAAACGTACCGCGCGGCACTGACCAAGCTTAATACCGCAGCGAGCTTCAATGGCTTG
Source organism: Pseudomonas sp. SWRI68 (assembly GCF_014269165.1). Taxonomy (NCBI): domain Bacteria; kingdom Pseudomonadati; phylum Pseudomonadota; class Gammaproteobacteria; order Pseudomonadales; family Pseudomonadaceae; genus Pseudomonas; species Pseudomonas sp. SWRI68. The sequence continues at coordinate 192,921 of NZ_JABWRU010000008.1, forward strand.
TCCGGTTCGTCGTCTGACGAGGCTATCGCCAAGATCAAGCTGGGCGATGGCGCGTCGTCAGGCACGTATTCGCTTGAAGTGACCCAGCTGGCGACTGCGTCCAAGATTTCGACTCAGGTCTACAAAAACACCTCGACCATCGTCAATGATTCGGGTGAGTCGCAAACCCTGACGATCAGCCAGGGCAACGCCACGCACAGCGTCTCGATCGCAACGGGCGCAACGCTGCAGCAGGCGCGCGACTCGATCAACGATCAGCTGCAGTCCAAGGGCATCACTGCCAACATCGTCACTGACGCCAGTGGTTCGCGGCTGATCTTCTCGTCGACCAAAATGGGCGATGGCACCGAGCTGACCTTGGGTGGCACTGCCGACATGGCCACCGGCGTGACGACCATCGCCGAACCGCAGAATGCCAAGTACAAGCTCGACGGCCTGGAGCTGGAATCGGCCTCCAATACCGTAACAGGTGCGGTCAGTGGCGTGGATATCACTCTGGCCAAAGAAGGCAAGTCGAGCCTGGTGGTGGCGAGCAACAACGACACGCTGAAAACTTCGGTGCAATCGTTTGTCACCGCCTACAACGCCTTGATGACCTCTATCAATAGCCAGACCAAGGTCACCACCGGCGCCGACGACAGCAGTGCCTCGGGCGCATCGCTGACAGGGGATGCGACCATGCGTTCGCTGGTCAGCTCGATCCGTAGCGAGCTCACGCGCAGTGTCGGTACTGGCGGCCTGCGCACGCTGTCGCAGCTGGGTATCAACACCGTACAGAAGACGGGGTTGCTTGAACTTAACAACGATAAGTGGGATGCCGCCGTCAAAACGATGGGTGCTGACATCAGCGGCCTGTTCACCGGTAAGGAAGGCTTGCTCAGCCGCATGACGGCTGCCACCGACGAATACGTCAAGACCGATGGTATCCTCGCGTCGCGCCAGGCTAGCCTGACCACGCAGCTCAAGCAGCTGGAAGAGTCGCAGGTTGCCCTGGACCGGCGCATCGAGTCGCTGACCGATACCCTGACCAAAAAGTACAATGCCATGGATGCGTTGGTGGCTCAGCTCAAAGCTAGTAGCGACAGCGTGATGGCCACCCTAAACGCGCTGAACAAATCCAACAGCGACGATTGATCGCCTAAAGAAACCCAGGCCAGGGCCGATTACCTAGGTATACGGCCACTGTTCTGCCCCGTTCACTGAGGATCCCCCATGCACCCGATGAGAGCCCTTCGCCAGTACCAGAAGGTCAATTCCCATGCCCAGATCTCCGAAGCGACCCCGCACCGCCTGGTGCAGATGCTGATGGAAGGTTCGCTGGACCGTATGGCCCAGGCCAAGGGCGCGATCAGCCGTGGCGACGTGGCGCAGAAGGGTGTGATGCTGGGCAAGGCCATCGACATCATCGGTGGCCTGCGTGAAGGGCTGGACAAGGACAAGACCGACAACCCAGACGAGCTGGATCGTCTCGATAGCCTGTATGCCTACATGGCCACCCGTCTGATCCAGGCCAACCTGGACAGCGACCCCGCCATCATCGACGAAGTCGCCCAGTTGATGATCACCGTAAAAAGCGGTTGGGACGCCATCGCCACAGCCCAGCAGTGAAACGCCAGGAGGCCACATGAACGCGTTGCAGCAAATCGAAGATACCCGTCAGGCCCTGAACGAGGCATTGCAAGCGCGCGATTGGGCCGCCATTGGCGAGCTAGACCTGGCCTGCAGGGCGCAGATGGACGAGCTGCTGCAAGGTGCGGTGGATGATGAAGCAGCGGTTCGGGTGAACCTGGAAGCGTTGATGGACGTTTATCGCCAGCTAATCCACGTTGCAAGTGACGAACGTCAATCGTTGGTCGAGCAAATGACCAACATCAATCAAGCGAAACAGGCCACAAAGGTATACCATCTGTTCAGCTGACGCTGAGCAGAACGCAAAGCTCGGCGCCATAAATTTGACTGCTTCTAAGTTTTTGACTTTACTAGTGGCTGTTTTCGAATTTCAGACGTCCTAACACTGACCATTCAGTCGGAATGATGTCGAGCACGCCCAACTGGGCGCCGATATGACTAGGGAAGTTGCTATTGCATGTGGCGTGAAACCAAGATTCTTCTGATCGATGACGACAGCGCCCGCCGCCGCGATCTGGCGGTGGTCCTGAATTTTCTAGGCGAAGAAAACCTCGCGTGCTCAAGCCAGGACTGGCAGCAAGCGGTGGAGTCGTTGTCTTCGAGTCGGGAAGTGCTGTGCGTGCTTGTCGGTGCCGTAAATGCTCCGGGCAATCTCCTTGGGCTCGTTAAGACAGTGGCCGGGTGGGATGAGTTCCTTCCGGTGCTGCTGTTAGGTGAAATTTCTCCTGCAGAGTTGCCGGAAGAGCTTCGCCGTCGGGTTCTCTCCAACCTCGAGATGCCGCCGAGCTACAGCCAGTTGCTCGATTCGCTGCACCGTGCCCAGGTCTATCGCGAGATGTACGACCAGGCACGCGAGCGCGGGCGCCAGCGCGAGCCGAATCTGTTCCGCAGCCTGGTCGGCACCAGCCGTGCCATCCAGCATGTGCGGCAGATGATGCAGCAAGTGGCCGACACCGATGCCAGCGTGTTGATCCTCGGCGAGTCGGGCACTGGCAAAGAAGTGGTGGCGCGCAACCTGCACTACCACTCCAAGCGCCGCGAAGCGCCGTTCGTGCCGGTCAACTGTGGCGCGATCCCGGCAGAGCTGCTCGAAAGCGAACTGTTCGGCCACGAGAAGGGCGCCTTTACCGGGGCAATCACCAGCCGTGCCGGGCGTTTCGAGCTGGCCAATGGCGGTACCCTGTTCCTCGACGAAATTGGCGACATGCCGTTGCCGATGCAAGTCAAGCTGCTGCGGGTGCTGCAGGAGCGTACGTTCGAGCGCGTGGGTAGCAACAAGACCCAAAGCATCGACGTACGCATCATCGCCGCGACGCACAAAAACCTCGAGAGCATGATTGAGGACGGTACCTTCCGCGAAGACCTGTACTACCGGTTGAACGTGTTCCCCATCGAGATGGCGCCGCTGCGTGAGCGGGTAGAAGACATCCCGCTGCTGATGAACGAGCTGATTTCGCGCATGGAGCATGAAAAGCGCGGTTCCATTCGCTTCAATTCCGCTTCGATCATGTCGCTGTGCCGGCACGGCTGGCCGGGCAACGTGCGCGAGCTGGCTAACCTGGTCGAGCGCATGGCGATCATGCACCCGTACGGGGTGATCGGCGTGTCCGAACTGCCGAAAAAATTCCGCTACGTCGATGATGAAGACGAGCAGATGGTCGACCACCTGCGCAGTGATCTCGAAGAGCGCGTGGCCATCAACGGCCATGCACCAAACTTCGCCAACCCGGCGATGCTGCCGCCCGAAGGCCTTGATCTCAAGGACTACCTGGGCAGCCTGGAGCAGGGCCTGATCCAGCAGGCGCTGGACGATGCCAACGGTATTGTTGCACGCGCGGCTGAACGTTTACGTATCCGCCGTACTACCCTGGTCGAGAAGATGCGCAAGTACGGCATGAGCCGTCAGGGTGGCGAGGAGCAGGCGGAGGATTGACCCCCTTTTCGCCTGTTTCAGGCAGTCGGTAAACCCGTGTAGGAGCAGCCTTGCTGGGAAGAGGCCGGTGGCAGCACAGGAAGGGTCTGTGCATGCGCCGGCCTCTTCGCAGCACTAGGCTGCTCCTACGCAGGTCGCGCGATAGGCATCACAGTGCGGTAAAACCCTATCTCCGGCACGGCTATTGCTACACCGCTGGCAACATACCGTTTTTATGACGGTCAGCCACGCGAGAGAGCACGATGCCCCAGGCCGCCCACGTTTCCCGAGCCCCCGATCCGCAGGGGCATGCCCTGATCGAGCAGGAAAGCCGACAGGGTGTCGAGCAAGCCTTCGCCCTGTTCAACCAGGTCTCCAGCCAGCTGAGCCAGTCCTATAGCCTGCTTGAAGCGCGGGTCAGCGAACTGAAGGGCGAGCTGGCGGTGGTCAGCGCCCAGCGCATCGCCGAACTCAGCGAAAAGGAACGCCTGGCCAACCGCCTGCAGAACCTGCTGGACCTGCTGCCCGGCGGGGTGATCGTGATCGATGGCCACGGCCTGGTGCGCGAAGCCAACCCGGCCGCCTGCGAACTGCTCGGCGAGCCGCTGATCGGCGAGCTGTGGCGCCAGGTGATTGCCCGCAGCTTCGCCCCGCGCAAGGACGACGGCCATGAAGTCTCGCTGCGCGACGGCCGCCGCCTGTCCATCGCCACCCGCTCGCTGGATGCCGAGCCCGGCCAGTTGGTGCTGCTCAACGACCTGACAGAAACCCGTCGCCTGCAAGACCAGTTGGCTCGCCACGAGCGCTTGTCGTCGCTGGGGCGCATGGTCGCCTCGCTGGCCCATCAGATCCGCACGCCCCTGTCGGCAGCCATGCTCTACGCCAGCCACCTGGCCGATAGCGAGCAAGACCTGAGCGTGGAAACCCGCCAGCGCTTCGCCGGTACCTTGAAGGAGCGCCTGCACGAGCTGGAGCACCAGGTGCGCGACATGTTGGTGTTCGCCCGTGGCGAGCTGCCGCTCGGCGATCGGGTGAGCCCCAAAGGGCTGTTCCAGGCCTTGCAGCAGGCCGCGCAGTCGCACGTGCAAGGGCATGCCGTGCGTTGGCAGTGCGACAGCCACCTGGGCGAGCTGCTGTGCAACCGCGACACCTTGGTCGGCGCCATGCTCAACCTGATCGAGAATGCCCTGCAAGCGAGCGAGGCGCCGGCGCGGCTCAAGGTGCACGTGTTCCGTCGCCAGCAGGTGTTGCACCTGTGCGTGAGTGACGCCGGCAGCGGCATCGACGCCGACGTGCTGGGCCGCCTGGGCGAGCCGTTCCTGACCACCAAGGCCACCGGCACCGGCCTGGGCCTGGCCGTGGTCAAGGCCGTGGTGCGGGCGCACCAGGGTACGCTCAGCGTGCGTTCCAAGGTCGGGCGCGGCACCTGCGTGCGGGTCGAGCTGCCGTTGATCGATGGGCAACTGGCGGAGGCGCACGGATGACCATCAAGGTGCTGCTGGTCGAGGATGACCGCGTGTTACGCCAGGCGCTTGGCGATACCCTGGAAATCGGCGGTTTCGCCTACCGCGCCGTGGGCAGTGCCGAAGAGGCACTGGAGGCTGTGCTGAGCGAAGCGTTCAGCCTGGTGGTCAGTGACGTGAACATGCCGGGTATGGATGGGCACCAGTTGCTGGCGCAGTTGCGCCGCCAGCAGCCGCAACTGCCGGTGTTGCTGATGACCGCGCATGCTGCGGTGGAACGTGCCGTGGAAGCGATGCGCCAGGGCGCAGCCGATTACCTGGTCAAGCCGTTCGAGCCCAAGGCGCTGCTGTGTTTGGTGCAGCGCCATGCTGCCGGGCGCGTGAGTGCGGTGGACGAGGAGGGGCCGGTAGCCTGTGAGCCGGCCAGCCGACAATTGCTGGAGCTGGCCGCGCGCGTGGCGCGCAGCGACTCGACGGTGCTGATCTCGGGTGAGTCGGGTACCGGCAAGGAAGTGCTGGCACGCTTCATTCACCAGCAGTCCCCGCGGGCAGGCCAGCCCTTCGTGGCGATCAACTGCGCGGCGATCCCCGACAACATGCTCGAAGCCACCTTGTTTGGCCATGAGAAGGGCGCTTTCACCGGCGCCATCGCGGCCCAGGCCGGCAAGTTCGAGCAGGCCGAGGGCGGCACCTTGCTGCTCGACGAAATCTCCGAGATGCCGCTGACGTTGCAGGCCAAGCTGTTGCGGGTGTTGCAGGAGCGTGAGGTGGAGCGGGTAGGCGGGCGCAAGCCGATCAGCCTGGACATCCGCGTGCTGGCCACCACCAACCGCGATCTGGCGGGCGAAGTGGCGGCGGGGCGGTTCCGTGAAGACTTGTATTACCGATTGTCGGTGTTCCCCCTGGCCTGGTGCCCGTTGCGCGAGCGCAAGGGCGACATCCTGCAACTGGCCGAACGCCTGCTGGCCCGCCATGTCGGCAAGATGAAGCATGCGCCGGTGCGCTTGTCTGCCGAAGCGCGGGCCTGCCTGCAGGCGTATGCCTGGCCGGGTAACGTGCGCGAACTGGACAACGCCTTGCAGCGGGCGTTGATCCTGCAGCAGGGCGGGGTGATCGAGGCGGCGGATTTTTGTCTGGCCGGCGCCATTCCCTTGTCGGCGAGCGCGGCGCCTTCATTGCCCGAAGTGGCGGTCGAGGCGGGTGGCCTGGGTGATGACCTGCGTCGCCATGAATACCAGACCATCATCGACACCTTGCGCGCCGAGCGTGGCCGCCGCAAGGAGGCCGCCGAGCGGCTGGGCATCAGCCCGCGCACCTTGCGTTACAAGCTGGCACAAATGCGCGATGCCGGGTTTGACGTCGAGGCCAGCCTCTTCGGCTGATAAGCCGCAGGTGCGGGCTATGTCGGGTGCGGCCTTGTGTCGCGAAAGGGGCGCGTAGCGGCCCCGGCGATTTTTGCTGCGCCACAGCACCTGGGGCCGCTACGCGCCCCTTTCGCGACACAAGGCCGCTCCTACAACGGCGCGTCAAATCAGAAGGGTGGCAAGGCTGGCACCTTTGTTGCTTTACACGAGCTATCCGCCGCATGAGTGTCAAAAAAATGCGGCCGCCGGAGAGAGAAGGTCATGAGCCAAGGTGTTGAATTCAATCGTCTGATGCTGGACATGCGGGCCATGCAGGCCGACGCCATGTCGTTGCCCAAGGTGTCCGCCGCGCCTGAGCTGGCGCCGGGCCAGAGCAGCTTTGCCGACATGCTCGGCCAGGCCATCGGCAAGGTGCATGAGACCCAGCAGGCCTCCACCCAGCTGGCCAACGCCTTCGAGATTGGCAAGAGCGGCGTCGACCTGACCGACGTGATGATCGCTTCGCAAAAGGCCAGCGTTTCCATGCAGGCGATGACCCAGGTGCGCAACAAGCTGGTCCAGGCGTACCAGGACATCATGCAGATGCCGGTTTGAGGACGGACGTAACCCATGGCTGAAGCAGTCGTCGACAACGCCCCCGCCAAGAGCGGCCAGCCAGCGTCCAAGCCGCCGCTGTTCGGTATGGCGTTTCTGGAAAACATCTCGCAGATGCCCATGCTGCGTCAGGTCGGCCTCATGGTCGGCTTGGCCGCGAGCGTGGCCATCGGCTTTGCCGTGGTGCTGTGGTCGCAACAGCCCGACTACCGGCCGCTGTACGGCAGCCTGTCGGGCATGGACACCAAGCAGGTCATGGAAACCCTGGCCGCTGCAGACATTCCCTACAACGTCGAGCCCAATTCCGGCGCTCTGCTGGTCAAGGCCGACGACCTCTCCCGTGCGCGCCTGAAACTGGCGGCCGCAGGCGTGGCACCGAGCGATGGCAATGTCGGTTTCGAACTGCTCGACAAGGAGCAGGGCCTGGGCACCAGCCAGTTCATGGAGGCCACCCGCTATCGCCGCAGCCTCGAAGGTGAACTGGCGCGCACAGTGTCCAGCCTGAACAACGTCAAGGGCGCACGCGTGCACCTGGCGATCCCGAAAAGCTCGGTGTTCGTGCGTGACGAACGCAAGCCTAGCGCCTCGGTACTGGTCGAATTGTACCCAGGCCGCGCGCTGGAAGCCGGGCAGGTGATGGCGATCGTCAACCTGGTCGCCACCAGCGTGCCAGAGCTGGACAAGTCGCAGGTCACCGTCGTCGACCAGAAGGGCAACCTGCTGTCCGAGCAGTTGCAGGACACCGCCCTGACCATGGCGGGCAAGCAGTTCGACTACAGCCGCCGCATGGAAAGCATGCTCACCCAGCGCGTGCACAATATCCTGCAGCCGGTGTTGGGCAATGACCGCTACAAGGCCGAAGTGTCCGCCGACCTGGACTTCAGTGCGGTGGAATCGACGTCCGAGCAGTTCAACCCGGACCAGCCGGCGCTGCGCAGCGAGCAGTCGGTCGACGAGCAGCGCGCCAGCAGCCAGGGCCCACAAGGCGTGCCGGGTGCACTGAGCAACCAGCCACCGGGTGCTGCCTCTGCACCGCAAACCACCGCCGCAGCCGCCACCCCGGCCCCTGCCATCCAGCCTGGCCAACCGCTGGTGGATGCCAACGGCCAGCAGATCATGGACCCGGCCACCGGCCAGCCAATGCTCGCGCCGTACCCGTCGGACAAGCGTCAGCAGAGCACCAAGAACTTCGAGCTGGACCGCTCCATCAGCCACACCCGTCAGCAGCAGGGCCGCATGACCCGCCTGTCGGTAGCGGTGGTGGTCGACGACCAGCTCAAGGTCGACCCTACCAGCGGCGAAGCCACCCGTGCCCCATGGGGTGCCGAGGACCTGGCACGCTTTACCCGCCTGGTGCAGGACGCGGTCGGCTTCGATGCCAGCCGCGGCGACAGCGTGACGGTAATCAACGTGCCGTTCGCCGCCGACCGTGGCGAAGAAATCGCCGACATCGCCTTCTATCAGCAGCCGTGGTTCTGGGACATCGTCAAGCAAGTGCTGGGCGTGGTGTTCATCCTGGTGCTGGTGTTCGGCGTACTGCGGCCGGTGCTCAACAACATCACCGGGGGCGGCAAGCAGGCTGCCTCGGATAGCGACATGGAGCTGGGCGGCATGATCGGTCTGGATGGCGAACTGGCCAACGACCGCGTCAGTCTGGGTGGCCCGACAAGCATTCTGTTGCCAAGCCCGAGCGAGGGTTACGAGGCACAGCTCAACGCAATCAAAGGCCTGGTGGCCGAAGACCCGGGCCGCGTGGCCCAGGTCGTGAAAGACTGGATCAACGCCGATGAGTGATAACCGAGCCGTTACCGCCAAGCTGAGCCGTGTCGACAAAGCGGCGATCCTCCTGCTCTCGCTGGGCGAAACCGATGCTGCCCAGGTTCTGCGGCACATGGGGCCCAAGGAAGTGCAGCGGGTGGGTGTGGCCATGGCGCAGATGGGCAACGTGCACCGCGATCAGGTCGAGCAGGTGATGAGCGAGTTCGTCGACATCGTTGGCGACCAGACCAGCCTGGGTGTGGGCTCCGACGGTTATATCCGCAAGATGCTCAACCAGGCCCTGGGCGAAGACAAGGCCAACGGCCTGATCGACCGCATCCTGCTGGGCGGCAACACCAGCGGCCTGGACAGCCTCAAGTGGATGGAGCCGCGTGCCGTGGCCGATGTGATCCGCTACGAGCACCCGCAGATCCAGGCCATCGTGGTCGCCTACCTGGACCCTGACCAGGCCGGTGAAGTGCTGAGCAACTTCGACCACAAGGTGCGGTTGGATATCATCCTGCGCGTATCTTCGCTCAACACCGTGCAACCGGCAGCGCTCAAGGAGCTGAACCAGATTCTCGAGAAGCAGTTCTCGGGCAACTCCAATGCCGCGCGGACCACCTTGGGTGGTATCAAGCGTGCCGCTGACATCATGAACTTCCTCGACAGCTCGGTGGAAGGTGCGCTGATGGACTCGATCCGCGAGGTCGACAACGACCTGTCGGAGCAGATCGAAGACCTGATGTTCGTCTTCAACAACCTGGCCGATGTCGACGACCGCGGTATCCAGGCGCTGTTGCGCGAGGTGTCCTCCGACGTGCTGGTGGTGTCGCTCAAGGGTGCCGACGAGCGGGTCAAGGACAAGATTTTCAAGAACATGTCCAAGCGTGCCTCGGAACTGCTGCGCGACGACCTGGAGGCCAAGGGGCCGGTGCGGGTCAGCGACGTGGAAACGGCGCAGAAGGAAATCCTCACCATCGCTCGCCGCATGGCCGAGGCTGGCGAGATCGTGCTCGGTGGCAAGGGCGCCGAGGAAATGATCTGATCCATCCTCGTGTAGGAGCGGCCTTGCGTCGCGAAAGGGCCGCAGAGCGGACCCGGCGATATAGGTTGCGACGCTGAGATCCAGGGGCCGCTTCGCAGCCCTTTCGCGACGCAAGGCCGCTCCTACACGGGGCCGCGTTGCTTGCAGATGGTTTTTGAGTACCTGAGAACATGTCCAGCAAAGAGCACCACCCCAGCGACCTGATTCGCGCCCGCGACCTCGAGGGCGTCGACGTCTGGGCGCTTCCCAGCTTCGACCCGCAGCCTGAGCCGCAACCCGAGCCTGAGCCGGAACCGGTAGCCATCGAGGAAGAAGTCGAGGAAGTGCCGCTGGAAGAAGTCCAGCCGCTGACCCTCGAAGAGCTCGAAGCGATTCGCCAGGAGGCCTACAACGAAGGCTTCGCCACCGGTGAGCGCGAGGGCTTTCACAGCACCCAGCTGAAGGTGCGCCAGGAGGCCGAACAGGCCCTGGCAGCCAAGCTGGGCAGCCTCGAGCAGTTGATGGCGAACCTGATGGAGCCCATTGCCGAGCAGGACACGCAAATCGAGAAAACCCTGGTGCACCTGGTCGCGCACATGACCCGCCAGGTGATCGGCCGCGAGTTGCGCAATGACTCCAGCCAGATCACCCAGGTGCTGCGCGAAGCCCTCAAGCTGCTGCCGATGGGCGCCGACAACATCCGCATCCATCTCAACCCCCAGGATTTCGAACTGGCCAAGGCCCTGCGCGAACGCCATGAAGAAAACTGGCGCCTGCTTGAAGACGAAGCCCTGCTGCCGGGTGGCTGCCGCATCGAGACGGCGCACAGCCGCATCGACGCCAGCATGGAGACGCGTATCGAGAAGGCCGTGGCGCAGTTGTTCGACCAGCTTCACGACCATTCCCTGCACCCGGCGCCAGCGGATATGTCCATCGACCTGGACCACCCCGATGCGCCTTGATCGCACCAGTTTCGGCAAGCGCCTGGGCAGTTACGCCGAGGCGATCGAACTGCCGGCGCAACCCATCGTCGAAGGCCGCCTGCTGCGCATGGTCGGCCTCACCCTGGAGGCCGAAGGCCTGCGCGCCGCAGTGGGCAGCCGCTGCCTGGTGATCAACGACGACAGCTACCACCCGGTGCAGGTCGAAGCCGAAGTCATGGGCTTTTCCGGCACCAAGGTGTTCCTCATGCCGGTTGGCAGCATCGTCGGTATCGCCCCCGGCGCACGGGTGGTGCCGCTGGATGACGGCGGCCGCCTGCCGATGGGCATGAGCATGCTCGGGCGGGTGCTGGACGGCGCCGGGCGCGCCCTCGATGGCAAAGGCGGCATGAAGGCCGAAGACTGGGTACCGATGGACGGCCCGGTCATCAACCCGCTCAACCGCGACCCCATCAGCGTGCCGCTGGATGTGGGCATTCGCAGCATCAATGGCCTGCTCACCGTCGGTCGCGGCCAGCGCCTGGGCCTGTTCGCCGGTACCGGCGTGGGTAAGTCGGTGTTGCTGGGCATGATGACGCGCTTCACCGAAGCCGAGATCATCGTCGTCGGGCTGATCGGCGAGCGGGGCCGCGAGGTGAAGGAATTCATCGAGCATATTCTCGGTGAAGAAGGCCTCAAGCGCTCGGTGGTGGTCGCATCGCCTGCCGATGATGCGCCGCTGATGCGCCTGCGTGCTGCCATGTATTGCACGCGTATCGCCGAGTACTTCCGCGACAAGGGCAAGAATGTGCTGTTGTTGATGGATTCGCTGACCCGTTTTGCCCAGGCCCAGCGTGAAATCGCCCTGGCCATCGGTGAGCCGCCGGCCACCCGCGGTTACCCGCCGTCGGTGTTCGCCAAGCTGCCCAAGCTGGTGGAGCGCGCCGGTAATGGCGAGGCCGGTGGCGGCTCGATCACCGCGTTCTACACGGTCTTGTCGGAAGGCGATGACCAGCAGGACCCAATCGCCGACTCGGCGCGGGGTGTGCTCGACGGCCACTTCGTGCTGTCGCGCCGCCTGGCCGAGGAAGGCCACTACCCGGCGATCGACATCGAAGCCTCGATCAGCCGGGTCATGCCCCAGGTGGTCGATAGCGACCATTTGCGCCAGGCGCAAAAATTCAAGCAACTGTGGTCGCGCCTGTCGCAGAGCCGCGACCTGATCAGCGTGGGTGCCTATGTGCCGGGTGGCGACCCGGAGACGGACCTGGCCATCGCCTTGCAATCGCGGCTGGTGGACTTTTTGCGCCAAGGCCTGGACGAGAACGTCGGCATGGCGCAGAGCCGCGAGCAGCTGGGGGCGATCTTCACGCCTCCGGCGGCGGGCTGATAGGCCATGGCGCTGCCTGGACGTGCTGCGCGCCTGGCGCCGGTGGTGACCATGGCCGAAGAGGCCGAGCGCAAGGCTGCCCAGCGCCTTGGGCACTTCCAGCTGCAGGTGGCCCAGGCGCAGGTCAAGCTGGCCGAGCTCGAGCGCTTTCGTGAAGACTACCAACTGCAGTGGATCAACCGCGGCGGGCAGGGCGTCGATGGCAACTGGCTGGTCAACTACCAGCGCTTCCTCGGGCAATTGGAAACGGCCATGACCCAGCAGCGCCAGAGCCTTACCTGGCACCAGAACAACCTGAACAACGCCCGCGGCGCCTGGCAACAGGCCTACGCCCGGGTGGAGGGGTTGCGCAAGTTGGTGCAACGTTACTTGGACGAAGCACGGCGGGCCGAAGACAAACGCGAACAGCGACTGCTCGACGAACTGTCCCAGCGCCTGCCGCGGCAAAGCCACTTTTAACTTGCACCGGCCTGCGCGCCGCAGGCGGGGCCGTGTGCTTGCCACCCATGCCATCGCCTGCTAAACCTTAGAAGAGTTGCATCCGCCATCATCGAAGGAATCGCTAGCATGGCAGTCGAAACTGATTTTTCGCAGGACGGGAAAAAGCTGACGATCAAGATCACAGGGCGCTTCGATTTCGGCAAGTATCAGGAGTTTCGTGATGCCTACGAGCGCCAGAACGACCAGCCTGACTCGGTGGTGGTCGACCTGAAGGACGCCACCTACCTCGATAGCTCCGCGCTCGGCATGCTGTTGCTATTGCGTGACCATGCAGGCGGCGACGAGGCCGACGTGAGCGTCATTCATGCCAGCTCCGACGTTCGCAAGATCCTCGCCATCTCCAATTTCGACAAACTGTTCGATATCAGTTGAGCCGTGTGATGGCTGCCGAACAGGCATTGACCGTGCTGGTTGCCGAAGACGGGGCGGCCGACCGCCTGCTGCTTGCGCAGATCGTCCGGCGCCAAGGGCACCAGGTGTTCACGGCCGAAAACGGCGAGCAGGCGGTGGCGCTGTTTGTCGAGCGGCGGCCGCAACTGGTACTGCTCGATGCGTTGATGCCGGTGATGGACGGGTTCGAGGCGGCTCGGCAGATCAAGGCCCTGGCCGGCGAAGCGCTGGTGCCGATCATTTTCCTGACCTCGCTGAACGAGGAAGACGCCCTGGTGCGCTGCCTGGAGGCTGGCGGCGATGATTTCATGGCCAAGCCTTACCGGGCGGTGATCCTCGCCGCCAAGATACGCGCCATGGACCGCCTACGCCGGTTGCAGGCGACCGTGCTGGCCCAGCGCGACGAGATCACTTGCCACCATCACCACCTGCTCAACGAGCAGCGGGTGGCCAAGGCCGTGTTCGACAAGGTGGCCCATGCCGGTTGCCTGGCCGCGCCCAATATCCGCTACCTGCAATCGCCCTATGCGCTGTTCAACGGTGACCTGCTGCTGGCAGCGTTCACGCCGTCTGGGGACATGCAGGTGCTACTGGGCGATTTCACCGGCCACGGCCTGCCTGCCGCCGTCGGCGCCATGCCCCTGGCCGAGGTGTTCTACGGCATGACGGCCAAGGGCTATGGCCTGGCGCAGACCCTGCGCGAGATGAACGCCAAGCTCAAGCGCATCCTGCCGGTGGACATGTTCTGCTGTGCGTTGATGCTCAACCTCAGCGTGCAGCGCGGTTCGGTGGAGGTGTGGAACGGCGGCATGCCTGACGGCTATCGCTTGTCGGCGGGCGGTGAGGTGCTGTCGGCGTTGGTCTCGCGCCATCTGCCGCTGGGCGTTCTTGCGCCCGAGCGCTTCGATGACAGCACCGAAGTGCTGCCGTTGGCGGCAGGGGAGCGCTTGCTGTTGTTGTCGGACGGGGTGCTCGACACGGCCGATGACCAAGAACGCTTGTTCGGTGTCGAGCGCCTGCATGAGGTGTTGGCCGGCAACCGAGACCCTGTGCGCCTGTTCGATGAGGTGATGCAGGCCCTTGAGCGTTTCGGTGGGCGGCCTCGGGACGACATCAGCTTGTGTGACATCCGCATGTTCACGGCGGATGAGCGGGTGCCGGCGCCAATGATCTACGCTGAACGCGGCCGGCCCAGCCCGCTCGACTGGTCGCTCGGCTTCGAACTGCGCGGCGAAAGCCTGAGGTGGTTCAACCCGGTGCCGTACCTGGTGCAACTGTTGCAAGAGATACACCCGCTGCGCTCGCGCACCGGCAGCCTGCACAGTGTGCTCAGCGAGCTGTTTTCCAATGCCTTGGAGCATGGGGTGCTGGGCCTGGATTCGCGGCTCAAGCGCGATGTTGAGGGCTTTGCCGACTACTATCGAGAGCGTGCCCGGCGATTGGGGGCTTTGGCTGACGGCTTCGTGCGCATCGACCTCAAGGTTGAACCCCATGCCCAAGGCGGGCGTCTGATGATTGAGGTGCGTGACAGTGGCGCAGGGTTCGATGTACAGCAGGTATTGTCGCGGCCAGCGCAGGAGCAGTGTTTGAGTGGCCGGGGTGTGAACCTGGTGCGGCGGCTCGGCAGCGACGCTCAGTGGTGCGAAGGTGGCCGCTGTGCGCGGGTCGAGTTTGTCTGGTGAGTGCTTGGGGTGAGCGGTTTTGTAGAGGGCCACGCCCTGGCTCAGGCATAATCTGGCTTGATCAAGGAGTGAACAAGTGACTGAGATTCATATCGACCACAAGGTGCTCAGTGATCTGCGTGAGGTCATGGAGGATGGCTACCTGCATCTGGTGCAGACATTCCTGGATGACTCCGAGCGGCGCCTGAGCGAACTGCACGCCGCCAAGAGTGCCGACGAGCTGGGTTCGGCCGCGCATAGTTTCAAGGGCAGCAGCAGCAACATGGGGGCTGTCGCCCTGGCCGGTTTGTGTCAGCAACTGGAAGACCGCGTACGGCAGCCACCCTTGTATGGCATCGAGGACCTGATCAACCGCATCGACCTTGAATATGTGGAGGTTCGGCGCTTCTACCGCGGTGAGGAACACCGCATCTCGGCAGGCTGATGCACACTTGGCCTGAGTCTTGCCTGTCTTTGCCCGGATGATTACTCAGTTTCTGGCGCGGAGACCGCTCAATGCCTGTCGCACCCAATCCTTTGTTGCAAGCAAATGCCGTAGGCAAGTCGTCGCGAGCGGCCAGCTCGATGGCGGACAAGCCGTTACAGGCGCTGGGCGGCGCGGGCGGCGGCTTCGATCAGGTCATGGCCAAACAGAAAACCTTCGGGCAGGACGACAAGGTCGCCCAGGCCAAGCCCAAGGACAAGCCAGAGCCGGCGCAAGGCGGCAAAAAAGAGGCTGCCGACAAGCCAGCGGTTGCCGATGACGGCAACAAATTGCCAAGCGATGATCAGGCCGATACGGGGCTGAGCGACGCCAACCTGGTGGCCGGCCAGGTCACCGATGCGCAACCCGGTGCGCAATTGATTCAAGCCCAGGCCGAGGCGGTCGCGCCGGTGCTGCAAGCTGCCGCTGCGCAGTCGCTGGCGAGCGCCGCGCTGCCAGAAGAGGCGCCCGCCGAAGAAGCCTTCGACCCTGACGCCGACCCCTTGGCCAACCTGCCGACCTTGCGCCTGGCGCTGGAGCAGAGCGCTCAGGCCAAGGGCACCACCTCGGCACACGCTGTGGACCCTTCGCAGGCCCAGGGCGACGAGGCTAGCGTCAATACCTTGGCGAACCTGATCGACAACGCCGAGGGTGAGGCGGGCGAGCCGGGTGGCAAGGCCTTTGGCGCGCTGCTCGAAGATGGCTTGAAAGACACCAAGGCTGCCAGCAGCGACACGCGCATCGACGATTTTGCCGATCGCCTGGCCAGCCTGACCCAGGCGGCCACGGCGAAGACCGCCAATGCCGTGCCGGCGAATGCCAGCCCATTGCACCAGCCGCTGCCAATGAACCAGAGCGCCTGGACCGAGGGCCTGGTCAATCGGGTCATGTACTTGTCCAGCCAGAACCTCAAATCGGCGGATATCCAGTTGGAGCCGGCGGAGTTGGGGCGGCTGGACATTCGCGTCAATGTGGCGACGGACCAGTCGACCCAGGTGACGTTCATCAGCGGCCACGCCGGCGTGCGTGATGCGCTCGACAGCCAGCTGCACCGGCTGCGGGAGTTGTTTGCCCAGCAGGGCTTGGCGCAGCCGGATGTCAACGTTGCTGACCAGTCGCGGGGGCAGCAGCAACACCAGCAGGCGCAGGAGCAGGGCAGTAATCTGTCGGGGGTTGCGGCGCGGCAGGGGGCCGGGCAGGGCGGCGTAGAACAGGGCGAGAGTGCTGGCGCGGTTGAACAGCAGGTGGTGATTGGCGACAGTGCGGTTGATTATTACGCGTGAGAGCAGGGTGCATGTCGTTAGGTTTTAGCGCCTGTGAGATCGAGCGCCGCGCGGGCGGCGCTCGATCTCACAGGCGCTGCACATCCAACGACAAGCCCAACGACAAATCCCTCCGAACCTCATTCCATCCTCCTCCCCAAAACCTGGCATAACACTTGCTCAAGCCACGTCATCCTCCTGTGAACCCCCGATGGACGACGGATTATTGGCATGGCGAAAACCGAAGCAGTAAAAGACCCCGCCACAAAAGGCAAACTCAAGCTGATCCTGCTGTTGGTGCTGGGCCTGGTACTGGCAATCGGCCTTTCGGTGGGCGCCACCTGGTTCATCATGCACAAGAGCGAGCCGGCCCCCGCAGCCGACCCGGCCGCGGCCAACGCCAAGCCCGCGGCCCTCTACGAAGCCCTCACCCCAGCCTTCGTGGTCAATTTCAACCAGAACGGTCGCCAGCGCTACATGCAACTGAGCATCACCTTGCAAGGCCGCAACCAGGCCGACCTGGACGCCCTCAAGGTGCACATGCCGGTGATTCGCAACAACCTGGTGATGATGTTCTCCGGGCAAGGCTTCGATACCTTGGCCAGCAGCCCGGTCGGGCAGGAAATGCTGCGTCAGAAAGCCACCGCCGTGGTCCAGGAAGTCGCACAGAAGGAAGTCGGCAAGCCGGTCATCGACCAGTTGCTGTTCACCAATTTCGTATTGCAGTAGGAGTCCGCAATGGCCGTACAGGACCTGCTGTCCCAGGATGAAATCGATGCGCTGTTGCACGGTGTCGACGACGGTCTGGTGCAGACCGAAAGCGCTTCCGAGCCAGGCAGTATCAAAAGCTACGACCTGACCAGCCAGGATCGGATCGTGCGCGGTCGCATGCCGACCCTGGAAATGATCAACGAGCGCTTTGCCCGCTACACCCGCATCAGCATGTTCAACCTGCTGCGCCGCTCCGCCGACGTGGCGGTGGGCGGCGTGCAGGTGATGAAGTTCGGCGAGTACGTGCATTCGCTGTATGTGCCGACCAGCCTCAACCTGGTCAAGATCAAGCCGCTGCGTGGCACTTCGCTGTTCATCCTCGACGCCAAGCTGGTGTTCAAGCTGGTGGACAACTTCTTCGGGGGTGACGGCCGTCACGCCAAGATCGAAGGCCGTGAGTTCACCCCGACCGAGCTGCGGGTGGTGCGCATGGTCCTTGACCAGTGCTTCGTCGACCTCAAGGAAGCCTGGCAGGCGATCATGCCGGTCAACTTCGAGTACATGAACTCTGAGGTCAACCCGGCCATGGCCAACATCGTCGGTCCCAGTGAGGCGGTGGTGGTGTCGACCTTCCACATCGAGCTGGACGGCGGTGGCGGCGACCTGCACGTGACCATGCCGTACTCGATGATCGAGCCGGTGCGCGAGATGCTCGATGCCGGCTTCCAGTCTGACCTGGACGACCAGGACGAGCGCTGGGTCAAGGCCCTGCGCGAGGACGTGCTGGACGTTGCCGTGCCCTTGACCGCCACCGTCGCCCGCCGCCAGCTGAAGCTGCGTGACATCCTGCACATGCAGCCGGGCGATGTGATCCCGGTGGAGCTGCCCGAACACCTGGTGTTGCGCGCCAACGGCGTGCCGTCGTTCAAGGCGCGCCTGGGCTCGCACAAGGGCAACCTGGCGCTGCAGATCATCGACCCGATCGAACGCCGCTGACGGCGTGCCGGTCGCTCACTACGAATTGAATGCCTGTCGAGGAAATCATGGCTAACGAAAACGAGATCACCTCCCCAGAGGATCAGGCCCTGGCCGACGAATGGGCCGCGGCGCTGGAGGAAACCGGTGACGCCGGCCAAGCCGATATCGATGCGCTGCTGGGCGGTGACACCGGCAACAGCGGCGCGGGCCGCCTGCCGATGGAAGAGTTCGCCAGCTCGCCGCGGCCGAACGAAAATGTCAGCCTGGAAGGCCCCAACCTGGACGTGATCCTGGATATCCCGGTGAACATTTCCATGGAAGTGGGCAGCACCGAGATCAACATCCGCAACCTGCTGCAGCTCAACCAGGGTTCGGTGATCGAGCTCGATCGCCTGGCCGGTGAGCCGCTCGACGTGCTGGTCAACGGCACCTTGATCGCCCATGGCGAAGTGGTGGTGGTCAACGAAAAGTTCGGCATCCGCCTGACCGACGTGATCAGCCCCAGCGAACGTATCAAGAAGCTGCGCTGAGTGAAGGGCTCGATGCGCGCCAGCGCCGCCTTTGCCGGGCTGTTCGCCAGCCAGTTGGCCTGTGCGGCGGCCAGCCCTGCGGCGACCACCGCCGCCGCACCCGGCAGCCTGAGTGGGCAACTGGCGCAGATGGTCTTTGGCCTGCTGCTGGTGGTGGGCCTGATCTTCTTCCTGGCCTGGTTGTTGCGCCGTATGCAAGGCACGGCGGTCAAGGGTGGGCAGGTGATCGAGATCGTCGGCAGCCGGGCCATCGGCCCGCGTGACCGGCTGTTGCTGGTGCAGGTCGGCAAGGAGCAGATCCTGATCGGCCATACCCCAGGCAGTATCGAGGCTTTGCATGTGCTGGCCGAACCCGTGGAAGTGCCCGCCACTGCTCGTCAGGCGACGCCGGAGTTCGCCCAGCGGCTGATGGAGCTGATGGGCAAGGACCCTAAGGACAACAAGTGATGATCGGCGTGCTGCGCATGATGTTGACTATGGCGCTGCTGCTGGCCGCGCCGTTGGCCCTGGCCGCCGACCCGCTGTCGATCCCGGCCATTACCCTGTCCAATGGGGCGGACGGGCAGCAGGAGTATTCGGTCAGCCTGCAGATCCTGCTGATCATGACGGCGCTGAGTTTCATCCCGGCGTTCGTCATCCTGATGACCAGCTTCACTCGCATCATCATCGTCTTCTCGATTTTGCGTCAGGCCCTGGGTTTGCAGCAGACGCCTTCGAACCAGATCCTGACCGGCATGGCGCTGTTCTTGACCATGTTCATCATGGCGCCGGTGTTCGACCGGGTGAACCAGGATGCCCTGCAGCCGTACCTGAAGGAACAGATGACCGCCCAGCAGGCCATCGACAAAGCCCAGGGGCCACTCAAGGACTTCATGCTGGCGCAAACCCGGCAGAGCGACCTGGACCTGTTCATGCGCCTGTCCAAGCGCACCGACATCGCCGGCCCCGACCAGGTGCCGCTGACCATCCTGGTACCGGCCTTCGTCACCTCAGAGCTCAAGACCGCGTTCCAGATCGGTTTCATGATCTTCATCCCGTTCCTGATCATCGACATGGTGGTCGCCAGCGTGCTGATGGCGATGGGTATGATGATGCTGTCACCGCTGATCATTTCGCTGCCGTTCAAGATCATGCTGTTCGTCCTGGTCGATGGCTGGGCGCTGATCATGGGCACCCTGGCCAGTAGTTTCGGCGGCGTCTGACGCTGCCAAGGAGAGCCACGCATGACCCCTGAAGTTGCTGTCGACCTGTTCCGCGATGCCCTCTGGATGACCACGCTGATGGTCGCCATCCTGGTGGTGCCGAGCCTGCTGGTGGGCCTGATGGTGGCGATGTTCCAGGCTGCCACGCAGATCAACGAACAGACCCTGAGCTTTCTGCCGCGCCTGCTGGTGATGCTGGTTACGCTGATCGTCGCCGGGCCGTGGCTGGTGCAGAAGTTCATGGAGTACATCACCACCCTCTACACCAGCATCCCGCAGTTGATCGGTTGACACGGCCATGCTGGAGCTGACCGACGCGCAGATCGGCACCTGGGTCGCCACCTTCATCCTGCCGTTGTTCCGGGTGACGGCGGTGCTGATGACCATGCCGATCTTCGGCACGCGCATGCTGCCGGCGCGGGTGCGCCTGTACGTGGCGGTGGCCATCACCGTGGTGATCGTGCCGGCGCTGCCGCCGTTGCCCGAATTCGACCCGTTGAGCCTGCAGGGGCTGCTGCTGTGTGGTGAGCAGGTCATCGTCGGGGCGTTGTTCGGTTTCTCGTTGCAGTTGCTGTTCCAGGCCTTCGTCATCGCCGGCCAGATCGTCGCGGTGCAGATGGGCATGGCCTTCGCCTCGATGGTCGACCCGGCCAACGGTGTCAACGTCACGGTGATCAGCCAGTTCATGACCATGCTGATCAGCGTGCTGTTCCTGTTGATGAACGGGCACCTGGTAGTGTTCGAGGTGCTCACCGAAAGCTTCACCACCTTGCCGGTGGGCAACGCGCTGGTGGTCAATCAGTTCTGGGAAATGGCCGGGCGCCTGGGCTGGGTGTTTGGCGCCGGGCTATTGCTGATCTTGCCGGTGATCGCAGCCTTGCTGGTGGTGAACATCGCCTTTGGCGTGATGACGAGGGCGGCGCCGCAGTTGAACATCTTCTCTATCGGCTTCCCGCTGACCCTGGTCATGGGCATGGGGATTTTCTGGATAGGCCTGGCCGATATTCTTTCCCACTACCAGGCATTGGCCAGCGATGCGCTGCAATGGCTGCGTGATCTGGCGAGGGCGCGCTGAGCATGGCTGAAAGCGAGAGCGGTCAGGACAAAACAGAAGACCCCACCGAAAAGCGCAAACGCGACGCGCGTGAAAAAGGCGAGGTTGCCCGCTCCAAGGAGCTGAACACCGTGGCGGTGACCCTGGCCGGTGCCGGTGGCCTGCTGATGTTTGGCGGGCACCTGGCCGAGACGCTGCTGAACCTGATGCGCATGAACTTCAGCCTGACCCGCGAGATCATCGTCGACGAGCGGTCGATGGGCGCATTCCTGCTGGCCTCCGGCAAGATGGCGATCTGGGCGGTGCAGCCGGTGCTGATTTTGCTGTTCGTGATCTCGTTCGTTGCCCCGATCGCGCTGGGCGGTTTTGTATTTTCCGGCAGCCTGCTACAGCCGAAATTCAGCCGTATGAGCCCGCTGTCGGGGATCAAACGGATGTTCTCGATGAATTCCCTGACCGAATTGCTCAAGGCACTGGTCAAGTTCTTCGCGATCCTGATTGTGGCGGTGGTGGTGCTGGTCAGTGACCGCCAGGCGTTGTTGTCGATTGCCAACGAGCCGCTGGAGCAGGCGATCATCCACAGTTTGCAGGTGGTGGGTTGGAGTGCGTTGTGGATGTCGGCAGGGTTGCTGTTGATCGCGGCAGCGGACGTGCCGTTCCAGCTGTGGCAGACGCACAAGAAAATGAAGATGACCAAGCAGGAAGTGCGTGACGAGTACAAGGACTCGGAGGGCAAGCCTGAGGTCAAGCAGCGTATTCGCCAGTTGCAGCGCGAAGCATCGCAGCGGCGCATGATGGCCGCGGTGCCGCAGGCGGACGTGATCATCACGAACCCGACGCACTATGCGGTGGCGCTGCAATACGACCCGGAGAAGGGCGGGGCGGCGCCGCTGTTGCTGGCCAAGGGTACTGATTTCATGGCATTGAAAATTCGCGAAATCGGCGTTGCGCACAAGGTGCAGATTCTTGAGTCGCCGGCGCTGGCGCGGGCGATCTATTACTCCACCGAGCTTGAGCATGAGATCCCGGCGGGGTTGTACCTGGCGGTGGCGCAGGTGCTGGCGTATGTGTTCCAGATACGTCAGTACCGGTCGGGCAAGGGCAAGCGGCCGGAGCCTTTGAAAGACGATTTGCCGATTCCGCCGGATTTGCGGCGTGATGGCTGACAGGCGCCAGGCGATGGGGTTTTGGCGCCTGTGAGATCGAGCGCCGCCCGCGCGGCGCATCGCGACGCAAGGCCGCTCCTACGTTTGTTTCGGGCCAGTGAGGTCTGTGGCATTTGCGCGCGACCGCCTTGTTAGTACGACGCGATATTTAGGCGGGCGCCAAAGGGTCGCACGCCAATACCCCAGGAATAACTGGCCCGAAACAAATGTAGGAGCGGCCTTGCGTCGCGATGCGCCGCGCGGGCGGCGCTCGATCTAACTGCATTCGGAAATCCCACGGCATACATCCAAATCCCCGGCGTACATCCAAATAGCAAAGTTGGAAGGCTTCTTGCAGAGCCACGCCCAGGCGCCCCCTGGGCGTCAAAGTTTTGCATCAAGAGGACTCGCGGTGGATCGCACTCAGTTAATCAGCAACGCCCGCCACAACCTGGCCGGTCTCGGTCGGGGCAACCTGGGCGTGCCGCTGTTGCTGCTGGTGATGTTGGCAATGATGATGTTGCCGATACCGCCGTTCTTGCTCGACGTGTTCTTCACCTTCAACATCGCCCTGTCGATCGTGGTGCTGCTGGTCTGCGTGTACGCCCTGCGCCCGCTCGACTTCGCCGCATTCCCCACCATCCTGCTGGTGGCGACATTGCTGCGCCTGGCGCTGAACGTGGCGTCCACCCGGGTGGTCATGCTCCACGGCCAGGAGGGCCACGGCGCCGCAGGCAAGGTGATCCAGGCCTTCGGTGAAGTGGTCATCGGCGGCAATTACGTGGTCGGTGCGGTGGTGTTTGCCATCCTCATGATCATCAACTTCGTGGTGGTCACCAAGGGCGCCGGGCGTATTTCCGAGGTAAGCGCACGCTTTACCCTCGATGCGATGCCGGGCAAACAGATGGCCATCGACGCCGACCTCAACGCTGGCCTGATCGACCAGGCCCAGGCCAAGGCGCGCCGTACCGAGGTGGCCCAGGAGGCCGAGTTCTACGGCTCGATGGACGGTGCCAGCAAGTTCGTGCGCGGCGATGCCATCGCCGGCCTGTTGATCCTGTTCATCAACCTCATCGGCGGCATGCTCATCGGCATGCTCCAGCACGGCATGCCGTTCAGCGAAGCCGGCAAGGTGTATGCCCTGCTGACCATCGGTGACGGTTTGGTGGCGCAATTGCCATCACTGCTGTTGTCCACCGCCGCAGCCATCATGGTCACCCGCGCCTCGGGCTCGGAAGACATGGGCAAGCTGATCAACCGGCAGATGTTCGATTCGCCAAAGGCGCTGGCGGTGTCCGGCGGCCTGATGATCGTCATGGGCCTGGTGCCGGGCATGCCGCACGTGGCTTTCCTCAGCCTCGGCCTGATGGCCTGCGGCGGCGCCTACCTGGTGTGGAAGAAACAGCAGCAGGTCAAGGCCAAGGCCCAGGCAGAGGTGCAGCGCCAGCAGGACCTGCTGCCCTCGCCGCAGCGTGCGCTGGAAACCAAGGAGCTGGGCTGGGACGACGTTACCCCGATCGACATGATCGGCCTGGAAGTGGGCTATCGGCTGATCCCGCTGGTCGACCGCAACCAAGGTGGCCAGTTGCTGGCGCGGATCAAGGGCGTGCGCAAGAAGCTGTCCCAGGACCTGGGCTTCCTCATGCCCACCGTGCACATTCGCGACAACCTCGACCTGCAGCCCAGTGCCTACCGCCTGACCTTGATGGGGGTGATTCTGGCCGAAGCGGAGATCTACCCGGACCGCGAGCTGGCGATCAACCCTGGCCAGGTATTTGGCACCCTCAACGGCATTGCCGCGCGCGACCCCGCGTTTGGCCTGGAGGCGGTGTGGATCGACGTTGGCCAGCGCTCCCAGGCGCAGTCGCTGGGCTACACCGTGGTGGACGCCAGTACCGTGGTGGCCACCCACCTCAACCAGATCCTGCAAAAGCACTGTCACGAACTGATCGGCCACGAAGAGGTCCAGCAACTGCTGCAGGTGCTGGGCAAGGCTTCGCCTAAACTTGCAGAAGAGCTGGTGCCGGGTGTCATTTCCTTGTCGGGCTTGCTCAAGGTCTTGCAGGCGTTGTTGTCCGAGCAGGTGCCGGTGCGCGACATCCGCAGCATCGCCGAGGCTATCGCCAACAACGCCGGCAAGAGTCAAGATACCGCCGCGCTGGTCGCGGCGGTGCGCGTCGGATTGTGTCGCGCCATCGTGCAAAGCATTGTCGGCGTTGAGTCGGAGCTGCCGGTGATTACCCTGGAGCCAAGGTTGGAACAGATTTTGCTCAATAGTCTGCAAAGGGCCGGGCAGGGTCAGGAAGACGGTGTTCTTCTGGAACCGAGCATGGCCGAAAAGCTGCAGCGTTCGCTGATTGACGCGGCCCAGCGCCAAGAGATGCAGGGCCAGCCGGCCATTCTTCTGGTCGCCGGCCCGATCCGCGCCATGCTGTCGCGCTTCGGTCGCCTGGCTGTACCGAATTTGCATGTTCTGGCGTATCAGGAAATACCTGACAACAAGCAAGTCACCATCGTTGCCACCGTGGGCCCTAACGGCTGAGGTAGTGGATAATGCAAGTTAAGCGATTTTTCGCCGCCGATATGCGTCAGGCCATGAAGCTGGTCCGGGATGAGCTTGGCTCCGATGCCGCCATCATCGGTAACCGCCGCATTGCCGGTGGTGTCGAATTGACGGCGGCGCTGGACTACAAGCTGTCCGCACTGGCCCCGCGCGTACCCAACGCCGAGCTTGAAGAAGAGCTGCGCAAGACCCACACGCGTATCGCCACGGCCCAGGCCGAACTGGACCAGCGCAGCGACAGCAGCGACAACAACCGCCAATTGTTCGCCGGGCAGTCGCTGACCGCCTCGGAACCCTTGGTCGAGCCGCACGTGGATGCACCGGCGCCTGCCGCTGCACCCAGCCCGGCGCCGGTCGACCCACGGCTGTTCGATGCCATGCGCTCGGAGCTGTCGGGCCTGCGCGAGCTGCTAGAAGTGCAACTCGGCTCGCTGGCCTGGAGCCAGCTGCAAGGCAGCAAGCCCCAGCAAGCCAACCTCTGGCGCCGCCTGCAGCGCATCGGCCTGTCCGGCCCGATTGCCCGCGAGCTGCTCGAACTCACCACCGAGATCGAAGAGCCGCGCCAGGCCTGGCGCATGCTGCTGGCGCACCTGGCGCGGATGATCGAGATTCCCGAGGTCGAGCCGATCGAAGAGGGCGGGGTGATCGCCATGGTCGGCCCGGCCGGCATGGGCAAGACCACCACCCTGGCCAAGCTGGCCGCGCGTTACGTGCTCAAGTACGGCGCCCCGCAGTTGGCGTTGGTGAGCATGGACAGCTTCCGCATCGGTGCCCAGGAGCAGCTCAAGACCCTGGGGCGTATCCTCAACGTGCCGGTGACCTACGTCGACCCGGGCCAGTCGCTGGCCCAAGCGCTGGAGCCGCTGCTGCGCAAACGCGTGGTGCTGATCGATACCGCCGGCCTGCAGGCCAGCGACCCGGCCCTGCGCATGCAGCTCGAAACCCTGGCGAGCCGCGGCATCGCCTCGAAGAACTACCTGGTGCTGGCAACCACCAGCCAGAAGCAGGTGCTGACGGCCGCCTACCACAGCTACAAGCGGTGTGGCCTGGCCGGTTGCATCCTGACCAAACTCGATGAAACGGCAAGCCTCGGCGATGTGCTGAGCCTTGCCATCAGTCATGAATTGCCGGTGGCCTACCTGACCGATGGGCCACGTATTCCTGACGATTTGCACTTGCCACGGGCGCACCAACTGGTAACGCGCGCGGTCAATGTGCAACAGCAGGATGAGCCCAGCGAAGAGGCCATGGCCGACATGTTCGCTGATCTCTACCACAACCCACGGCGAGCGGGTTGATGATGAAGCGTGTGCAAAGTAGCTATGCCAAGGGGCACGCAGAATTGCCTCACGTGTGGCCTGAGTCCCAGCGAGACAAGGTAAAGAACAGACATGGGTAGCATGCATCCCGTACAGGTGATCGCCGTGACCGGTGGCAAAGGTGGCGTCGGCAAAACTAACGTTTCAGTGAACCTGTCTCTGGCGCTGGCCGAGCTTGGCCGCAGGGTCATGTTGCTGGACGCCGACCTGGGCCTGGCCAATGTCGACGTATTGCTTGGGCTTACCCCCAAACGCACCCTGGCCGATGTCATCGAAGGGCGCTGCGAGCTGCGCGATGTGATGCTGCAGGGGCCGGGCGGAGTGCGCATCGTGCCGGCGGCCTCCGGCACCCAGAGTATGGTGCACCTGGCGCCGGCCCAGCACGCCGGCCTGATCCAGGCCTTCAGCGATGTCGGCGACAACCTCGACGTGCTGGTGATCGACACCGCTGCAGGTATTGGTGACTCGGTGGTCAGCTTCGTTCGCGCGGCCCAGGAAGTGCTGCTGGTGGTCTGCGACGAGCCCACCTCGATCACCGACGCCTATGCGCTGATCAAGCTGCTCAACCGCGATTACGGCATGAACCGCTTCCGCGTGCTGGCCAACATGGCCCAGAGCCCGCAGGAAGGGCGCAACCTCTTCGCCAAGTTGACCAAGGTCACCGACCGCTTCCTCGACGTGGCCCTGCAGTATGTCGGCGCCGTGCCGTACGACGAGTGCGTGCGCAAGGCGGTGCAGAAGCAGCGGGCAGTTTACGAAGCGTTCCCGCGCTCCAAGTGCGCGCTGGCCTTCAAGGCCATTGCGCAGAAGGTCGACAGCTGGCCGTTGCCGGCCAACCCGCGCGGGCACCTGGAGTTCTTCGTCGAGCGTCTGGTGCAGCCCACCAGCGCAGGACCGGTACTATGAGTGCGAGCGGCTTCAAGATGTACAGCAGGGCGTCGAAAGACGCCCAGTACGAGCTGATCGAACGCTACGCCCCGCTGGTCAAGCGCATTGCCTACCACCTGCTGGCGCGGCTGCCGGCCAACGTCCAGGTCGAAGACCTGATCCAGGCCGGCATGATCGGCCTGCTGGAAGTGGCCAACAAGTACGACGCCAGCAAGGGCGCCAGCTTCGAAACCTACGCCGGTATCCGCATCCGCGGCGCGATGCTCGATGAGGTGCGCAAAGGCGATTGGGCACCGCGTTCGGTGCACCGCAACACACGCATGGTCAGTGACGCAATGCGCGCTGTTGAAGCAAGAACCGGTCGCGACGCTAAAGATCACGAGGTTGCGGCCGAACTCCAATTGAGTCTCGACGATTACTACGGGATTTTGAACGATACCTTGGGCAGCCGGCTGTTCAGCTTCGACGACCTGTTGCAGGACGGCGAGCACGAAGGGCTGCACGAGGACGGCGCCAGTGGCCAGGTCGAGCCGTCGCGCGATCTTGAAGACGAGCGCTTCCAGGCTGCCCTGACCGATGCCATTGCCAACCTGCCAGAGCGCGAGCGGCTGGTGCTGGCGCTGTACTACGACGAAGAGCTGAACCTCAAGGAAATCGGTGAGGTGCTGGGGGTCAGCGAGTCGCGCGTAAGCCAGCTGCACAGCCAGTGCGCCGCACGTTTGCGCAGCCGTCTGGGTGAATGGCGGGCGCGCTGAGTGCCAACCGTTCGCCTTTGAAGACGCTGCAGTCGTTTCACGTTGTGCCGAATTGAATGAATGCGTGCTCGGGGGCCGAGCGCGTTTGAGACTGCTTGGAGGTCTAATTGGACAAGAACATGAAAATCCTCATCGTTGACGACTTTTCGACGATGCGGCGGATCATCAAGAACCTGCTACGTGATCTGGGCTTCACCAATACCGAAGAAGCCGATGACGGCACCACGGCGTTGCCGATGCTGGAAAACGGTCACTACGACTTCCTGGTGACCGACTGGAACATGCCGGGCATGTCCGGTATCGACCTGCTGCGTAAAGTCCGCGCCAGCGAGAAGCTGAAAACCATGCCGGTACTGATGGTGACCGCCGAAGCCAAGCGCGACCAGATCATCGAAGCGGCCCAGGCCGGCGTCAATGGTTACGTGGTCAAGCCGTTCACCGCTCAGGTGCTCAAAGAAAAGATCGAGAAGATCTTCGAACGCGTCAACGGCTGAGTCACGTCAGGGGGCGCGCCATGGATTCATCACAAACGTCTTTGGGGGAGTTCGAAACGACCCTGAAGAAACATGCCCAGGAATTGGTCGAGAGCCTGGAGCGGGGTCGCTTCGGCGAGGCGGTGCAGCTGATTCATCAGCTGAACCAGACCCGCGACCGTGGCCTGTACCAGGAAGTCGGCAAGCTGACCCGAGAGCTGCACAGCGCCATCGTCAGCTTCCAGATCGACCCGAACATGCCGCAGGCCGAGGAAGTCTCGCAGATCACCGACGCCACCGAGCGCCTGTCCTATGTGGTCAAGTTGACCGAGGGTGCGGCCAACCGCACCATGGACCTGGTCGAGGAAAGCACGCCGGTACTCAACGACCTGGCGGGTGAGGCCAAGGCCCTGAGCGTGGACTGGCAGCGCTTCATGCGCCGCGAAGTCGCTGCGCCAGAATTCCGTGACCTGGTCAAACGGGTCGACAGTTTCCTGACGCACAGTGCCGAAGGCAACCGCAAGGTTTCCGGCCACCTCAACGACATTCTGCTGGCTCAGGACTACCAAGACCTGACCGGCCAGGTGATCAAGCGGGTCACCGCGTTGGTCACCGAGGTGGAAAGCAACCTGCTCAAGCTCGTGCTGATGGCCAGTCAGGTCGACCGTTTTGCCGGCATCGAACATGACCACCAGCAGCTTCGCGCTGAAAAAGATCAAGAAAAACATCCGACTCGGGGTGAAGGTCCGCAGATTCATGCCGATAAGCGTGAAGACGTCGTGTCCGGTCAGGACGATGTCGATGATCTGCTGTCCAGTCTGGGTTTTTAAGGAGCACGTTTAATGAGCTTCGGCGCCGATGAAGAAATCCTTCAGGATTTCCTGGTAGAAGCCGGCGAAATTCTTGAGCAACTGTCCGAGCAATTGGTCGAGCTGGAAAGCCGACCGGATGATGCCGACCTGCTCAATGCCATTTTTCGCGGTTTCCACACTGTAAAAGGGGGCGCCGGCTTCCTCCAGCTCAACGAGCTGGTGGAGTGCTGCCATATCGCCGAGAACGTGTTCGACATCCTGCGCAAAGGTGAGCGCCGGGTCGACGCCGAGTTGATGGACGTGGTGCTCGAAGCGCTGGACACGGTCAACAATATGTTTGGCCAGGTCCGCGAGCGCAGCGAAGTCATCCCGGCCACCCCGGAGCTGCTGGCCGCGTTGTCGCGCCTGGCCGAGCCTGCCGCTGCTGACGAAGTCGCCGCTGCCGAGCCTGCGGCCGCTGAACCGCTGGCCGCGGCGCCTGTCGAAGAGCCGGACATCACCGACAGCGAATTCGAGCAGTTGCTCGACTCGCTTGACGCGGTCAAGGCCCAGGCCGCTGCCGATGAGCAGTTGCAAGGCGAGAGCATCAGCGGTGCCAGTGACGAGATCACCGACGCCGAGTTCGAATCGCTGCTCGACCAGTTGCATGGCAAAGGCCAGTTCAGCGCCGAAGTCGTCGCTGAGCCAGTGGCCAGCGCCCCGGCGCCGGTCAGCGACGAAATCACCGATGAAGAGTTCGAGTCGTTGCTCGATCAACTGCATGGCAAGGGCACGTTCCAGGCCGACGCCTTGCCCGCCGCCGCTGCAGTTGCGCCCGTGAGCACTGCACCGGCCGCCACGGCCAGTGACGCTATCAGCGAGCACGAATTCGAAGCCTTGCTCGACCAGTTGCACGGCAAGGGCAAGTTCTCTGGCGACGCCGTCGCGGTCGAAGCGCCTGTCGCTGCCAAGGTCGAAAGCAAGCCAGTGGCCAAGCCCGCACCGGCGCCTGTCAGCAAGCCTGCGCCTGCACCACGGGCGCCGGCCCCTGCGGCAGAAAAGCATGCCGTCAGCGAGGCCGAAACCACTGTGCGCGTCGACACCGCGCGCCTGGACGAGATCATGAACATGGTCGGCGAACTGGTGCTGGTGCGTAACCGCTTGGTCCGCCTGGGCCTGAACAGCGGCGACGAGGCCATGTCCAAGGCCGTGTCGAACCTCGACGTGGTCACCGCCGACCTGCAGACCGCGGTCATGAAGACCCGCATGCAGCCGATCAAGAAAGTCTTCGGCCGCTTCCCGCGTCTGGTTCGCGACCTGGCCCGCCAGCTCAAGAAAGAGATCAACCTGGAGCTGGTCGGTGAAGAGACCGACCTCGACAAGAACCTCGTCGAGGCCCTGGCTGACCCGCTGGTGCACTTGGTGCGCAACGCGGTCGACCATGGCGTGGAAATGCCCGACGAGCGTGAAGCGTCCGGCAAGGCGCGGACCGGCCGGGTGGTGTTGTCAGCCGAGCAGGAAGGCGACCATATCCTGCTGTCGATCTCCGATGACGGCAAGGGCATGGACCCCAACATCCTGCGCGCCAAGGCCGTGGAGAAGGGCTTGATGGACAAGGACGCCGCTGAGCGTCTGAGCGAGTCGGACTGCTACAACCTGATCTTCGCCCCGGGCTTCTCGACCAAGACCGAGATTTCCGACGTGTCCGGCCGTGGTGTCGGCATGGATGTGGTGAAGACCAAGATTTCCCAGCTCAATGGCTCGATCAACATCTACTCGGCCAAGGGCCAGGGATCGAAGATCGTCATCAAGGTGCCGCTGACCCTGGCGATCATGCCGACCCTGATGGTGATGCTGGCCAACCAGGCCTTCGCCTTCCCGCTGGTCAACGTCAACGAGATCTTCCACCTCGACCTGTCGCGCACCAATGTGGTCGATGGCCAGGAAGTGGTGATCGTGCGCGACAAGGCGCTGCCACTGTTCTACCTCAAGCGCTGGCTGGTGCAGGGCCAGGTGCACGAAGAGCAGCATGAGGGCCACGTGGTGATCCTCTCGGTTGGTACCCAACGCATTGGCTTTGTCGTCGATCAACTGGTGGGCCAGGAAGAAGTGGTAATCAAGCCGCTGGGCAAGATGCTGCAGGGCACGCCGGGCATGTCCGGGGCCACTATCACCGGCGACGGTCGCATCGCGTTGATCCTCGACGTCCCGAGCATGCTCAAGCGTTACGCCGCGCGGCGTATTTGATTTCGGTGGCGCACCCTGGCGGGTTGCGCCGCCTAATGGAGTGTTTATGGCAGTCAAGGTCCTGGTGGTGGATGATTCCGGTTTCTTCCGCCGCCGCGTCTCGGAAATCCTCTCGGCGGACCCGACGATCCAGGTAGTGGGTACCGCGACCAATGGCAAGGAAGCAATCGACCAGGCGCTGGCGCTCAAGCCCGATGTCATCACCATGGACTACGAGATGCCCATGATGGATGGCATCACGGCGGTGCGGCACATCATGCAGCGCTGCCCGACGCCGGTACTGATGTTCTCTTCGCTGACCCACGAAGGTGCCCGGGTGACCCTGGACGCACTGGATGCCGGTGCGGTGGATTACCTGCCGAAGAACTTCGAGGACATCTCGCGCAACCCGGAGAAGGTCAAGCAACTGCTGTGCGAGAAGGTGCACACCCTGTCGCGCAGCAACCGCCGTTTCGGCAGCTACAGCCCCGCGCCAGCCGCCGCACCGGCCGCCGCGAGCAGCGCTGCGCCAACCAGCAGCTTCGCCAGCCCCGCACCGGTGCGCACTGCCGCGCCGGTGCGCGCGGCGGCAGCGCCAGCGGCACATGCCCCGGCACCCAAGCGCAAACCCTACAAACTGGTGGCCATCGGTACCTCCACGGGTGGCCCGGTGGCGCTGCAGCGGGTACTGACGCAACTGCCTGCCAACTTCCCGGCGCCGATCGTGCTGATCCAGCACATGCCGGCGGCCTTTACCAAGGCCTTTGCCGAGCGCCTGGACAAGCTGTGCAAGATCAGCGTGAAGGAAGCCGAGGACGGTGACGTGCTGCGCCCAGGCCTGGCGCTGCTGGCCCCAGGTGGCAAGCAGATGATGATCGATGGCCGCGGCACGGTGAAGATCCTGCCCGGCGACGAGCGCCTGAACTACAAGCCGTGCGTGGACATCACTTTCGGCTCGGCGGCCAAGTCGTACGGCGACAAGGTGCTGTCGGTGGTGCTGACCGGCATGGGCGCCGATGGTCGTGAAGGTGCGCGCCTGCTCAAGCAGGGTGGCAGTACCGTGTGGGCCCAGGATGAAGCCAGCTGCGTGATCTATGGCATGCCCATGGCCATCGTCAAGGCTAACCTGGCCGACGCGGTGTACAGCCTGGACGAGATCGGCAAGCACCTGGTCGAGGCCTGCGTCTGATGGATGTACTAAGCCTGATTGGCCTGATCCTGGCGTTCGTCGCGATTGTCGGCGGCAACTTCCTCGAAGGCGGGCATGTCGGCGCGCTGATCAACGGCCCGGCGGGTTTGATCGTGTTGGGCGGTACCTTGGCGGCGGCCTTGCTGCAGTCGCCATTGCCGGCTTTCAAGCGGGCCTTGCAGATCCTGCGCTGGATCCTCTTTCCGCCCCGCGTCGACCTGGCCGGTGGTATCGATCGGGTGGTCAGCTGGAGCCTGACGGCGCGCAAGGAAGGCCTGCTGGGCCTGGAAGGGGTGGCCGATGCCGAGCCCGACCCGTATGCGCGCAAGGGCTTGCAACTGCTGGTCGACGGCGCCGAGCCAGAAGCCATCCGCAGCATCCTTGAAGTCGACTTCCTGACCCAGGAGGGCCGTGATATCCAGGCTGCCAAGGTGTTCGAGAGCATGGGCGGCTATGCGCCAACCATCGGCATCATCGGTGCGGTCATGGGCCTGATCCATGTCATGGGCAACCTGGCCGACCCGTCGCAGTTGGGTAACGGCATCGCCGTGGCGTTCGTCGCCACCATCTACGGTGTGGCCAGCGCCAACCTGATCCTGTTGCCGATCGCCAACAAGCTCAAGGCCATCGTCATGCGCCAGTCGCGCTACCGCGAGATGCTGCTCGAAGGCCTGTTGTCGATTGCCGAGGGTGAGAACCCGCGCTCGATCGAACTGAAGCTGCAAGGCTTCATGGAGTAACCCATGCGTCGCCGTCGTCATACCGAGGAACACGAGAATCACGAACGCTGGCTGGTGTCGTACGCTGACTTCATCACCTTGCTGTTCGCGTTTTTCGTGGTCATGTATTCGATTTCCTCGATCAACGAGGGCAAGTACAAGGTCATCTCGCAGGCCTTGATCGGGGTGTTCAACGACCCTGAACGGAGCATGAAGCCGATCCCGGTCGGGGATGAGCAACCCCTGAGCGTGCGCCCGGCCGAGCCTTTGGTGAGGGAAAGCGAGCAGACCGAGGCGGGCCTTGCGCAAACCAATGTCGACCCGCTGAAGACCATCAGTGACGATGTGCGCGACGCCTTTGGCGACCTGATCAAGACCGACCAGATGACCGTACGCGGCAATGAGCTGTGGATCGAAATCGAGCTCAACTCCTCGCTGCTGTTCGGCAGCGGCGATGCCATGCCTAGCGACAAGGCCTTCGCGATCATCGAGAAGGTGGCGAACATCCTCAAGCCGTTCGCCAACCCGGTGCATGTCGAAGGTTTTACCGACAACCTGCCGATTCGCACCGCGCAGTACCCGACCAACTGGGAGTTGTCGTCGGCACGGGCGGCCAGCATCGTCCGCTTGCTGGCCATGGAGGGGGTGAACCCGGCGCGCATGGCATCGGTGGGCTATGGCGAGTACCAGCCGGTCGCCAGCAACGACAGTGCCGAAGGCCGTGCCCGCAACCGTCGTGTGGTACTGGTGATTTCCCGTAACCTCGAAGTGCGCCGCAGCCTGACCGGCTCTGGCAGCGCCAATGCCACGCCAGATGCTGCGTTGCGCCGGGCTGGCACACAAAGTGCACCGGCTACGCCAGCAATGGCGGCGGGGCAGTAACTCGTCAATTCTCCGTCACCAAATACCATACCGTTCCCGGCAGGGCAGGCGGCCACACCGGGAGGAAGCAACGAACGATGAGAGTCTGGGCAGTAGCCAATCAAAAAGGTGGCGTCGGCAAGACCACCACGACCATCGCCCTGGCTGGGCTGCTGGCTGAGGCGGGCAAGCGCGTGGTCGTCGTCGACCTCGACCCGCACGGTTCGATGACCAGTTATTTCGGGCACAACCCCGATGCGCTGGAGCACAGCTGCTATGACCTGTTCCTGCACCAGGGCAGCGTGCCGGAGGGTTTGCCTGGGCAGTTGCTATTGCCGACCAGTGATGAGCGTATCTCGCTGCTGCCTTCGAGCACCGCGCTGGCGGTGCTGGAGCGCCAGTCGCCGGGCAAGAACGGCCTGGGCCTGGTGATCGCCAAGAGTCTGGCGCAGCTGTGGCAGGACTTCGACTTCGCCTTGATCGACAGCCCACCCTTGCTGGGCGTGCTGATGGTCAATGCCCTGGCCGCGAGCCAGCAGTTGGTGATACCGGTACAGACCGAGTTCCTGGCGGTGAAGGGCCTGGAGCGCATGGTTGGGACCTTGGCCATGGTCAACCGTTCGCGTAAACAGGCCTTGCCTTACCAGATCGTGCCGACCCTGTTCGACCGCCGTACTCAGGCTTCCCTGGGCACGCTCAAACTGTTGCGCGACACCTATGAGCAGAATGTCTGGCAGGGTTACATCCCGGTCGATACCCGCTTGCGCGATGCCAGCCGCAAGGGCGTCACGCCGTCGCAGTTCGATGGCAAGAGCCGTGGCCTGATTGCCTACCGGGCGCTGCTCAAGCACTTGCTCACTTACAAAAACGCAGTGCAGGTGGCCTGATGACCCAGACCCGGCAAACCGGCACGCGGCCGCAGATGGCCCTGCAATCCTACCTCGATGGCCTGTTGCAGGAGGCCACTGAGGCCGACGATCTGATCGAGCCGGCGGCAGACGTCGCCGATGCGGTGCGCGTGGAACAGGCACCTGAAGCACGCCAGCCAGCGCAGCCCGCCGCTGTCGCGCAGCGGCCCTTTGCCGAGCCGCGGCTGAAGGTGTTGCCCAGCGTGCTGCCGGTGGAAGAACCGGTGGTCACGGTAGTCGAGAGCGAAGTGCTGGCCGAGGCCAGCGTCCCGGTCCTGACCGAAGAACAGAGCGTGGAACCGGCAGTGCCGTTGGTGGATGTGCACCTGCCCGCGCCGAACCTGCCGGTGCCCCCGGCAAGCATCGACGGCCGCCCGGCCTGGGCGGCGGAGCCGTTCGAGTGCCTGCTGTTCGATGTCGCCGGCTTGACCCTGGCGGTGCCCTTGGTATGCCTGGGCTCGATTTACAACCTGGCCGGCCAGGAACTGACGCCGCTGTTCGGCCAACCTGACTGGTTTCTCGGCATCCTGACCTGCCAGGCCGGCAACCTCAAAGTCCTCGACACCGCGCGCTGGGTGATGCCCGACCGCTACCGTGACGACTTCCGCCAGGGCCTGCAGTATGTGATTTCCGTGCAGGGCTACGAATGGGGGCTGGCCGTGCACCAGGTCAGCCGCTCATTGCGCCTGGACCCGTCCGAGATCAAGTGGCGCAGCCAGCGTGGCCAACGCCCGTGGCTCGCCGGCACGGTGATCGAACACATGTGTGCCCTGCTCGACGTCGCCGAACTGGCCGAGCTGATCGCCAGTGGCGCGGTCAAGCAGATGCACGCCAAACACAAATGACACCGCACACACCGCCTATGGCGGACTTTAAGGGGTAGGGGAATGAAAAAGTCGTCTGCACAAGGTTCCGAAGATCCGATTCTGCAGTGGGTAACCTTCCGTCTGGACAACGAGTCCTACGGGATCAATGTCATGCAGGTGCAGGAAGTGCTGCGCTACACCGAGATCGCCCCGGTACCGGGCGCACCGAGCTATGTGCTGGGCATCATCAACCTGCGCGGCAACGTGGTGACAGTGATCGACACCCGCCAGCGTTTTGGCCTGATGCCGACCGAGGTGACCGACAACACCCGTATCGTCATCATCGAGGCGGACAAGCAAGTGGTCGGGATCCTGGTCGATAGCGTCGCCGAGGTGGTCTACCTGCGTCAGTCCGAGATCGAGACGGCGCCGAACGTGGGTAACGAAGAGTCGGCCAAGTTCATCCAGGGCGTGTGCAACAAGAACGGCGAACTGCTGATACTGGTCGAGCTGGACAAGATGATGACCGAGGAAGAGTGGTCCGAGCTTGAGAACATCTGAGTTGATCTTCGAGGTTGCTGTCATCTTCCTGGCGCTGCTGTGGGCGCTCAGCTTGTGGATGTTCCTCAACCACAGCAAGCGCCAGCGCGAGCTGGCCGCGCAACAGGCCGAGGGCGATGCCCTGCGCGATCAACGCATCAAAGACCTGAGCAAGCGCCTGGACGACTACCAGAACGGTACGGTGCGCATGGGTGAGGCCATCCATGACCTACGCGAAACCCTGGCCACCCTGCCTGACCGGCTGGAACGCCTGGAGCAGCGCGACCCCAGCAGCGTCACCTTCAGCCAGGCGGCCAAGCTGGTCGGCATGGGCGCAAGTGTGTCGGAGCTGACTGAAACCTGCGGCCTGACCCGGGCCGAGGCGGAGTTGATGAGCAAGCTGCACCGCAGCGAGTAGTACGGCGCTGCACTGCCCCGGTCATTGACCAGTTCACGGGCCTTGCCAACTGTGGGCGTGGCCCATCTCGGCTACCTGATCCAGCGGTACATGGTCACGGATGACCCGATGAAGCTCGCTCAACTCCAGGGTCGCATGGAGGTCGTACAGCGGCGATACCATCAGGGTGCAGAGCTCGCGCAGTTGCTTGAGCCAGGGCAGGCGCTCGTCGATTACATGGTTGAGCACGCCTGGGCCGGTCAGCAGGTTGAGCCGCCTTGCATAGGCCTGGAAAGGTAGCGGCGCCAGGCGCGCGTCCGGCCGGCTGGCATAGAAGTCGGGCACCAGCTGGTAGCGGCGAAGGATTTCGTCCGAGATGGCACTCAGGTTTGGATTGCCTGGGTGGCTGCCTATCATGCTGCTGTTGAACTGGATGTACATGCCCAACTGGTCGTTGGAAACAGGCGGTGACAACAGCAGGCCATCCCTTGTGGTCTTGAGTTGGAGCCTGGCCAGCGGCGCGGTGCCCTCCGCGCCGCTCGCCGCCAGCAAGCGGTCATCGGCATCCAGGTACAGGCCACCGTAGTGTTCGAGCAGTCGGTAGCGCAGGATGTCGCAGGCCGAGGCAAAGTTGCGCCCCTGACCCTGGTTGCCGTCAAGGGCGGCGCGATACTGCGGGTAGTAGGGCGACAGGGTGAAATGCTGGTAAAACTCTTGGTCTTCGAGGGGCATGAGCAGGGCGCTTTCACTCCGCGCGCGCAGGGTTTTCAGATTGTGCAGGTAGGCTGCGTTGTTTTGCCGCGACAGCAGGATCTGGAAGCGATAGCCGCTGCTGCGTATCACCTGTGCGTTATGCACCAGCGCCTCGAGGTATTCGCCCTGCAAGGGCTGGTCGCCCACCCAGATACTGCTGACTACCTTGGGCAGCGGCATGCGCTGCAGGCCGTTGTAAGGCTCGTAGTCGATCGGCAGCTCGATATTGATGCCCAAGGCGCGCAGCGTGGCCATGCGCTGGTGGTGGGTGGGGGTGGCCCTGCTCTGGCTTGATGACAGCACCAAAGCAGGGTCGCCTTCGGTGCCCAGCGCCCAGCGCGGCGGGCTGATCAACTTTGCATCCCGGGTGCGGATGAAGCAGTTGGTGGCGAATTCGTATTGAACCCATTCGTTGACCAGGCCTTGTCGGGTGCTGAGCCAGGCGGCGAAACGGTGCCGAAGGTTTTCCTCGATCGTGGTCACCACGGCTGCATGGGTCGACGCCTGTACCGACGGCTCGCGGAACGCCAGTTCAGCGGGCTCCAGTGCCGTTTGCTCCAGCAGCGGTGCCGCACCGACGCGGGCATTGAGCAAGGTGTCCAACAGTTGGGAACGGAAGAAGCCTGGGCGGGTCGTGCGAAATACCTCGGCGTACCTGACCGCCTGGCCAGTGCCGGTGGGTAGGGCATTGAACAGGCCGAACACCTGGTCTGTCACGCCTTGTGCCTTTGCCTCGAGGGTCTTGCCATTGATGGCGGCATCCAGGCCCAGGCTGAACTGCGCCAGGCCGCCAGCTACCAGCAACGGGGCCAGTTCGGGCAGTACCACCATCAGGGGTAGCAGCAGGTTGGTGGCAAGGTTCAGGTAGTTGGCCCATTTGGCCTTGTTGACGGCATGGTTGCTGGTGATCTGGCTATCGGCATCGGCGTAGGCACGGCGCTTTTGCAGCAAGGTCAGGTGGGTGAACAGGTCGCCCTCCAGGGTGCTGTCGTACTTGTCGGGGCGAAAATCGATAATGTATTGCGGGTCCCAGAAACCACTGGTGGCAAAGCCTGGATGGTCATGGCTCAGGCGGTGCGCTTTGGGGTAAAGGCCCAGGCCTGTCAGTGCGGTGCGCAGGCCGCTGAAATCGAGGCCGTCCGGCCAGTCGGTACGGGCGAAACAGGCCATCAGTGCATCGCGTTTGGCGACGTCCTGGCATTGCATGGCCAGCCAGCGCTTCATCGCCGAAGAGTCGGCGAACTCATGGAAAGGCGAAGTATTGCCAGGCAAGTACAGCACTACCAACGGCTGGCTGGCGTGACGGATCTGCACGATGCTAGTGGAAATGTAGCCGTAGATATTGAGCATGCTTAACCGCGCGTTGCTGCGGGCGATCAACTGCGCCGCCTCCCACAGCAGTTGGCGGCCAGGCCCGGACAGGCTGTTGAGCAACACCTGCTTGTTGCAGGCGGCGATGAAGGCAATCTTCAGGGCGCGCTGATAGTGCCCTTGTCGCTTGTCCCAATAGGTATCCAGGCGGGCCTTGAAACTGTTGTGAAAATGCAGGTTCCACAGAAAACTCTGGAAATTCTCGGCGCGAATCGGCAGGCAGTTGTCCGGTGCGTAGCGGCTGGGTTGGGTGCGTCGGTAGAGGCCGTTGAAGACAAGGTAGGGCGCGGCATTGGACAACATACTCAGCGGTACCAGGCGGTCGACCAATAGCACTTGACCAGCCGGTGGCAGCCCTGCCCAGTTGCCGTAGTGGAAACCGCCATAGCCGGCTGCGGTTTCACCTTGCCAGTTGGCCAGCAATGCCTCGACCAGGTTCATTCTTTGGGTAATGACGGCATTGTCCGCAGCGCCAGTGTGGCTGTCGGCGCGAGGCGCAGCCTGGTAGTGAAGGGTCACCACATCGATCAGTAGTGGCGAATCGGTGATGCCGTGTTGGCGCAGCCAACCGCTCAGCAGTTCCACGGCCAGGGTATCGGGGCGAGGGAAGTCCTGCAGTGCCTGACGCACCAGGCTGAGGTTGGAAAGGGGGATGGGGTGCATGCTGTGTTCCTGGGGGAGTGAGAAGCGCAGGATGGCGATGGGTTGTGCATGCGGGGGCTACATAGTGCTATGGCTGGCGTGGCGAGGCAGGCACCTCGCCTGGCAGGTGGTGGTAGCTGCTGCTGCGTTACTCGATGCTGTTGCCAAACGGCAGGCGAGCGGGGTTGGGGGTGATGTCCCGTTCGCCGGCCGGTACGTCGCTGAACCCAACGGGCACCTTGCCGCGCAACTGCCAGGCAAAGGCAATGATTTCGGCAATGGTCAGGTACAGCGCCTCGGGTATCTGCTCGCCCAGCTCCAGCCGTGCCAGCAGGCTTACCAGCTCGGCGTTTTCGTAGATCGGCACCTCGTGTTGGCGGGCAAGTTCAAGAATGGCTTCGGCCAGGGCATCGTCGCCCTTGGCGCTGAGCGTGGGGGCCTGTTGGCCGTCGTAGCTCAGGGCAATGGCCTGGCGCGGTGTTTTGCCACTCATGCGTTTTCGTCCACCCAGCGTTGTTCGACCCGCGTGCGGGGGCCTTGGGGTGGGGTGCCGGGGTGGCATTCCAGGTCGCCGACGTCCAGGCCCCTGGCCAGCAGGCGCTCGCGCAGGGTGCCAAGCTGGCTGTCGATCAGCCGCGCGGTCTGTTCCTGTTCTGCCCACAGTTGCCCGTTCAGGCGGCCCTGGCTCAGTTGTGCCTGCACTTGCAAAGGGCCAAGCGGAGCGAGGTCGAAGGCCAACTCGATACGCCACAGCGCTTGTAGCGGGTCATGCTCTTGGTGCTGGCGGTCAGCTTGCTGTTGCGGCGTTTCTTCGCGTTGCAGCTTTACCTGCAGCGGGATGAACTCCTGGCCATGGCGGATCGGCACTTCAGTCTGCCAGGTGGTCTGCAGGTTGCCGTTTTCAAGGTTGCCGCTCTGCTGCAGGCTGCTCATGGCATGGCTCTGCAGGCGTGAAACGGCCGCCGCGGCCAGGCGCAGCAACTGTTGCAGGTCGCCTTCGTCTTCCATGGCCTTGAGTAGCCGCGAAGGCAGCGGAAACGCCCCTGGCTGTGGTTTCGGGCTGACCCGGTCGAGCATGCCCAGGGCGCCACGGGCGAGGGCCGGCAGGGTCAGGGCCAAGGTGCTTGGCATCAGGGCCGGTGCACCGGGCGCGGTGACCGAGGCCTGGGTGATCAACCTGAGCAGGTGGGCCTTGAGATCAGTGGCCACGCTGGCTGGGAAGCCACCCAGCAGCTTCGCTTCGAGGAAGGTACCGCTGTTGCTCAGGGCTTGGGCGACGGCTTTGGCATCGCCGAGCTGGCGCACGTCCGGCAGCCTGGCCAGCAAACGCTCGGCACTGCTGCGCAGGCTACCGTCGGCGCCGGGGTCGCGGGCGACCTGCTGCAATGCACTGAGCAGGCCGGTTAACGAGGCCTGGCGATTTTGCTGGGTGAGCAGTTGCTGGGCGATGCTGAGCTGGTCTTGCCGACCGCTGAGCGGCACGAATTGCAGCGACTGGTCGCCTTGCACCCGCGCGCTGAGCAGGCTGCCTACGGGCAGCGGGCGCGGGCTGTCGATGGTCAGGGTGGCACCGGCCTGCGCGCTGTTGAGCAGGCTCACCAGTGCCCGGTAACCGGCTGTTTGGCCCGGCGCTTGTAGGATGGGCTGGTTGGTCAGGACCTTGCCTTGCAGCAGGGTACCGACCGGCACCTTGGCCGTGTCCAGGCGGGTGAGGGTGGCGATGTTGCTGGCGCTGGCCTGTTGCAGCATGATCGCCAGGCGATTGCCCTCGGTCTGGCTGACGGTGACTTGGCTGCCGGGGGGTAACGGCTGGCTGGCGCTGGCCTGCAATTGGGTCTGGGCGCCGTTGGCCTGGATCAGCCGCAGAACGACCTGGAACTCCCGGCCCAGCTGGCGTAGCGACACGACCTCGGCTTGCGCCGTTTCGCCAGGGGCGAGCAAGCCGGGCTGTGCTTGGGTCAGGCGCAGCAGTTCGCCGGTCATGCCCGCCTTGATGGCCTGGGCGCTGATCGCGGTTTGTGCGCCGAGACTATTGATTTCAGTCATGATTGTATACAACCTGTCGAACCCGCCTCTTGGCAGCGAGGCCGTGCATGTAATAATGCCGCCCGCCCGCCACTGCCAGTATAACGGCAGCGAGGGGGGCGACTTGAGCCGTAAACTGGATAAGGCGAAACCGTGACCCTTCATCTCCAAGCCGCAGGCCTGGCCTGCGAGCGCGACTGGCGCCTGCTGTTCGAGCAGCTCGATTTCGAGCTGCGGCCCGGCGATATGCTGCAGATCAGCGGCCCCAACGGCAGCGGCAAGACCAGCTTGCTGCGCCTGTTGGCTGGGTTGATGCAGCCGACCGCCGGGCAGATCCTGCTGGGCGGCAAGCCGTTGGCCGACCAGCGCCATGCCTTGGCCAGCATCCTGCTGTGGATCGGCCACGCTGCGGGCATCAAAGACCTGCTCACCGCCGAGGAGAACCTCACCTGGCTCTGTGCCCTGCACCAGCCCGCCAGCGCCGAGCGCATCTGGGCGGCGCTGGCGGCAGTCGGCCTGCGCGGCTTCGAAGACGTGCCGTGCCATACCTTGTCGGCCGGCCAGCAGCGCCGTGTAGCCCTGGCCCGGCTGTACCTGGACAGCCCGCCCTTGTGGATTCTCGACGAACCGTTCACCGCCCTCGACAAGCAAGGTGTGGCGCAGCTCGAAGCGCACTTGGCGGCGCATTGCGAGCAGGGTGGCACGGTGGTGCTGACCACCCACCACAGCCTTGAACGCAAGCCGTCGGGCTACCGTGAACTGAACCTGGGGCAATGGGCAGCATGAGCGTATTCATCCTGTTGCTGCGTCGCGAAGCGCGTCTGTTGTTCCGCCGCCCCGCAGAACTGGCCAACCCGCTGGTGTTCTTCGCCATCGTCGTTGCCCTGTTCCCGCTGGCGGTCGGCCCTGAAAGCCAATTGTTGCAAACCTTGTCACCTGGCCTGGTGTGGGTTGCGGCCTTGCTGGCCGTGCTGTTATCGCTGGACGGCCTGTTCCGCAGCGATTTCGAGGATGGCTCGCTGGAGCAATGGGTGCTGTCGCCGCATCCACTGGCGTTGCTGGTGCTGGCCAAAGTGCTGGCGCACTGGATCTTTTCCGGCCTGGCGCTGGTATTGTTGGCGCCACTGCTGGCGCTGATGCTGGGGTTGCCGAGCCATTGCCTGCCGGTGCTGCTCGCCTCCTTGCTGCTGGGCACGCCGGTACTGAGCCTGTTGGGTGCAGTGGGTGCGGCGCTGACGGTCGGTCTCAAACGTGGTGGGTTGCTGCTGGCGTTGCTGATTCTGCCGTTGTATATCCCTGTATTGATCCTGGGCAGTGGTGCGTTGCAGGCGGCGTTGCAGAATATGCCCGCCACTGGCCACCTGCTCTGGCTTGCCAGCCTCACGGCCCTGGCGGTGACACTGGCACCCTTTGCGATAGCGGCCGGCCTGAAGATCAGCGTCGGCGAATAACGAGTCCTGGGCTCTCAAGCCCGGCTAATACCCTGGATGTACCCTGATGAAAATGAGTTGGACGTGGTTCCACAAACTCGGTTCTCCCAAATGGTTCTATGCCATCAGCGGCCGCATGCTGCCATGGCTGACGGTCTGCGCCATCGTGCTGTTGCTGGTGGGCGTCACCTGGGGCCTGGCGTTCGCGCCCCAGGATTACCAACAGGGCAATAGTTTCCGCATCATCTACATCCATGTGCCGGCGGCGATGCTGGCGCAATCGTGCTACGTGCTGCTGGCGGTGGCCGGGGTGGTGGGCCTGGTGTGGAAGATGAAACTGGCCGACGTCGCCCTGCAATGCGCCGCGCCCATCGGCGCCTGGATGACCGCCGTGGCGCTGGTCACCGGCGCTATCTGGGGCAAGCCGACCTGGGGTAGCTGGTGGGTGTGGGATGCGCGGCTGACGTCGATGCTGATCCTGCTGTTCTTGTACTTCGGCATTATTGCGCTGGGCCAGGCAATCAGTAATCGTGACAGCGCGGCCAAGGCCTGCGCGGTGCTGGCCATCGTCGGGGTGATCAACATACCGATCATCAAGTACTCGGTGGAGTGGTGGAACACCCTGCACCAGGGCGCCACCTTCACCCTCACCGAAAAGCCTGCGATGCCTGCCGAGATGTGGCTGCCGCTGCTGTGCACGGCACTGGGCTTCTACTGCTTCTTCGGCGTGGTGCTGTTGTTGCGCATGCGCCTGGAGGTGCTCAAGCGCGAGGCACGCGCCAGTTGGGTCAAGGAGGAAGTGTTGAACAGCCTGGGGCGGAGGGCCGCGCAATGAGTTTCGCCTCGTTCGGTGATTTCCTCGCCATGGGCCACCACGGCCTGTACGTGTGGACGGCCTATGGCATTTGCCTGGCGGTATTGGCGCTGAACGTCGCCACCCCACTGCTGGCCCGCCGTCGCTACCTGCAAGATGAGGCGCGCCGCTTGCGCCGGGAGAACAACCAGTGAATCCGCAGCGCAAGAAACGCCTGTTGCTCATTGCCGGCCTGCTGGTCGGTGTCGGGATTGCCGTCGGCTTTGCCCTGAGCGCATTGCAGCAGAACATCAACCTGTTCTACACGCCGACTCAGATCGCCAATGGCGAAGCCCCCCTGGATACCCGTATTCGGGCTGGCGGCATGGTCGAAAAAGGTTC
This sequence comes from Pseudomonas sp. SWRI68, assembly GCF_014269165.1. NCBI lineage: Bacteria > Pseudomonadati > Pseudomonadota > Gammaproteobacteria > Pseudomonadales > Pseudomonadaceae > Pseudomonas > Pseudomonas sp. SWRI68. The sequence goes on from NZ_JABWRU010000008.1 coordinate 236,747, forward strand.
GGTGCAGCGCTCGGCTGACTCGCTCGACGTGCGCTTCGTGGTCACTGACTTCAGCAAGTCGGTGCCGATCACCTACCGCGGCATCCTCCCCGACCTGTTCCGTGAAGGGCAGGGCATCGTTGCCCTGGGCAAGCTCAATGGTGAAGGTGTGGTGGTGGCCGATGAAGTGCTGGCCAAGCACGACGAGAAGTACATGCCGCCCGAGGTCACCAAGGCCCTGAAGGAAAGCGGCCAGGCCGCTGCGGGCGTGGAGGCCAAGCCATGAACGCGGCGCTGGTGATTCCCGAACTCGGCCAGTTGGCGATGATCCTGGCCATCTGTTTTGCCGCCGTGCAGGCCAGCGTGCCGCTGCTCGGCGCGTGGCGCGGTGACAGCCTGTGGATGAGCCTGGCGCGGCCGGCGGCCTGGGGGCAATTTGCCTTCCTCAGCTTTGCCTTCGCCTGCCTCACCCATGCCTTCATGACCGACAACTTCTCGGTCGCCTATGTGGCCAGCAACTCCAACAGCGCCTTGCCCTGGTACTTCAAGTTCAGTGCCGTGTGGGGCGCGCACGAGGGCTCGCTGCTGCTCTGGGCGTTGATCCTGGGGGGCTGGACCTTCGCCGTGTCGGTGTTCTCGCGCCAGCTGCCGCAAGTGATGCTGGCCCGTGTGCTGGCGGTGATGGGCATGATCAGCGTGGGCTTCCTGAGCTTCCTGATCATCACCTCCAACCCCTTCCAGCGCCTGCTGCCGCAAGTGCCGACCGACGGTCGCGACCTCAATCCGCTGCTGCAGGACATCGGCCTGATCGTCCACCCGCCTATGCTGTACATGGGCTATGTCGGTTTTTCGGTGGCCTTCGCCTTCGCCATCGCCGCGTTGCTCGGCGGGCGCCTTGACGCTGCCTGGGCGCGCTGGTCGCGGCCGTGGACCATCGTCGCCTGGGCCTTCCTCGGTGTGGGCATCACCCTGGGCTCATGGTGGGCTTACTACGAGCTGGGCTGGGGTGGCTGGTGGTTCTGGGACCCGGTGGAAAACGCCTCGTTCATGCCTTGGCTGGTGGGCACGGCATTGATCCACTCGCTGGCGGTGACCGAGAAACGCGGGGTGTTCAAGAGCTGGACCGTGCTGCTGGCGATCGCAGCCTTCTCGTTGAGCCTGTTGGGCACCTTCCTGGTGCGTTCCGGGGTGCTGACCTCGGTGCATGCGTTCGCCGCCGACCCGTCACGCGGCGTGTTCATCCTGATCTTCCTGCTGTTTGTGGTGGGCGGCTCGCTGACCCTGTTCGCCCTGCGCGCGCCGGTGGTCAAGAGCCAGGTCGGCTTTGCCCTGTGGTCGCGTGAGACGCTGTTGCTGGCCAACAACCTGGTGCTGGTGGTGGCGGCGTCGATGATTTTGCTCGGCACCCTGTACCCGCTGGTGCTCGATGCCCTGACCGGGGCAAAGCTGTCGGTCGGCCCGCCGTACTTCGATGCGTTGTTCCTGCCGCTGATGGCACTGTTGATGATTGTGCTCGGCTTCGGTGTGGTGGTGCGCTGGAAGGACACCCCCGGCAAGTGGCTGGCGAGCATGATGACCCCGGTGCTGATCGGCAGTGCGGTACTGGCCCCGGTCGCCGGTTTTATCGTCGACGACTTCGACTGGCCCACGTTGACCGCCTTTGCCCTCGCGGCCTGGGTGGTGCTCAGCGGGCTGCGTGATGTGCTCGAAAAAACCCGTCACAAGGGCCTGGCCAAGGGCATGCGTGGCCTCACCCGCAGCTACTGGGGCATGCAGCTGGCGCACTTTGGCCTGGCAGTGTGCGCACTGGGCGTGGTGCTGTCGAGCAACAACAGTGCCGAGCGCGACCTGCGCATGGCGCCGGGCGAAAGTGTCGAGCTGGGTGGTTATCACTTCCTGTTCCAGGGCGCCAAGCACTTCGAGGGGCCGAACTTCATCTCCGACAAAGGCACCGTGGTGGTGTCCCGCGATGGCCGTGAAGTGACCACGCTGCACCCCGAGAAGCGGCTGTACACCGTGCAGCAGTCGATGATGACCGAAGCTGGCATCGACGCAGGCTTCACCCGCGACCTGTACGTCGCCCTGGGCGAGCCGCTGGAAAACGGTGCCTGGGCGGTGCGCGTGCATATCAAGCCATACGTCCGCTGGATCTGGCTGGGCGGTCTGCTGACCGGCCTGGGCGGGTTGCTGGCGGCCCTCGACCGGCGTTACCGCGTCAAGGTCAAGACCCGGGTGCGTGATGTCCTGGGCGTGTCTGGAGCAGCTGCATGAAGCGTTGGATCATGGTGGTGCCACTGGCGGTGTTTCTGCTGGTGGCGGTTTTCCTCTACAAGGGGCTGTTCCTCAAGCCCGACGAGCTGCCCTCGGCGATGATCGGCAAGCCCTTCCCGGCGTTTGCCCTGGCCTCGGTGCAGGGTGACCGCAACCTGACCCAGGCCGACCTGCTGGGCCGCCCGGCGTTGGTCAATGTGTGGGGCACCTGGTGCCCGTCGTGCAAGGTCGAGCACCCGTACCTGAACCAGCTGGCCGAGCAAGGCGTGGTGATTCATGGGGTCAACTACAAGGACGACAATGGTGCCGCGTTGAAGTGGTTGGCCGAATACCACAACCCGTACCAGCTGGACATCCGCGACGAGCAGGGCACCCTGGGCCTGGACCTGGGCGTGTATGGCGCGCCGGAAACCTTCCTGATCGACGCCAAGGGCATCATCCGCTACAAGCACGTGGGTATCGTCGATGCCAGCGTCTGGCGCGAACAGCTGGCGCCGCTTTACCAGGGCCTGGTCGATGAGGCCAAGCCATGAGGCGGGGGCTGGCAGCCGTGGTGCTGGGGTTGGCCCTTGGCCTGGGCCTGGCCGGTGTGGCCAGGGCGGCCATCGATACCTACCAGTTCCGTGACGACGCCGAACGTGAGCGTTATCAGCAACTGACCAAGGAACTGCGCTGCCCCAAGTGCCAGAACCAGGACATTGCCGATTCCAACGCGCCGATTGCCGCCGACCTGCGCCGTGAGATCTTCCGCATGCTGGGCGAAGGCAAGAACAACGCGCAGATCGTCGACTTCATGGTCGACCGCTACGGCGATTTCGTGCGGTACAAGCCGGCGCTCAGCGCGCGTACCTGGCTGTTGTGGTTCGGCCCGGGGGTCTTGCTGGCCGGCGGTTTCGTGGTGCTGGCGGTGATTGTGCGTCGCCGCCGCGCCACGGTGGCCCACGGTGCCAATGAGCTGTCCGTCGAAGAACGCGAGCGTCTCGCCAAACTGCTGGAAAAAGAACAGACCCATGATTGAATTCTGGCTTAGCGCGGGCCTCCTGCTGCTCGCTGCCCTCAGCTTTCTGCTGATCCCGATCCTGCGTGGCCGTCGCCGTCAGCAAGAGGAAGACCGCACCGCCCTGAACGTTGCCCTGTACCAGGAACGCGTTGCCGAACTGGCGGCCCAGCAGGCCGCTGGCGTGCTCGACGAGGCGCAACTGGCCAAGGGCCGTGACGAGGCGGCCCGCGAGCTGCTGGCCGACACCGAAGGCAGCGAGCCCCCACGCCAGGGCCATCTGGGCAAAACCCTGCCGCTGCTGGCGGCGGTGCTGGTGCCACTGATGGCATTGGGGCTGTACCTGCATTTTGGCGCGGCCGACAAGGTTGAGCTGACCCAGGAGTTTGCCCAGGCGCCGAAGACCATGGAGGAGATGACCACACGCCTTGAACGGGTCGTGAAGGCCCAGCCAGATTCGGCCGAGGCCCTGTATTTCCTGGGCCGTGCCTACATGGCCGAGCAGCGTCCCGCCGATGCGGCGCGTACGTTCGAGCGTGCGGTGGCCTTGGCCGGGCGCCAGCCCGAGTTGCTCGGGCAGTGGGCCCAGGCGCAGTACTTCGCTGCCGACAAGCAATGGAGCCCGCAGCTGCAGGCACTGACCGACGAAGCCCTCAAGGCCGACCCCAACGAAGTGACCAGCCTGGGGCTGTGCGGTATTGCCGCGTTCGAGGGGGAGCGCTACCAGGAAGCCATCGACTACTGGAAGCGCCTGCTGGCGCAACTGCCCGAAGGCGATGCATCGCGTGCCGCCTTGCAGGGGGGTATCGACCGTGCTGCCGAGCGCCTGGGAAGTGAGCCTGGCCCGGCCGTGGCGCCGGTGGCTGCCCGCCTGACGGTGCGGGTGGAGCTGGCTGCGGCGCTCAAGGACAAGGTCAAGCCTGACGACACGGTGTTCATCTTCGCCCGTGCCAGCAACGGCCCGCCCATGCCGCTGGCGGCCAAGCGGGTGACCGTGGCGCAGTTGCCGATCGAGGTGGAGTTGTCTGACGCCGACGCCATGATGCCGCAGATGAAACTGTCGGACTTTACCGAAGTCCAACTGGTTGCCCGTGTCTCGCGTGCCGGCCAACCGACCCACGGCGAGTGGATCGGCCAGGGTTCGCCACTGGCCACTGCCACCCAAGCCACGCAACACCTCACCATCGACAGCCCTGACCCGTAAGAGAGCATTGCCATGCACAGCACCGTCCGCCTGACCCTGATCACCCTTGCCCTGGGTTTGTCCGCGTGTACGGTGCATGAGCCTTATGACCAGCCGGCGCCGCCGATCGAGCGGGTGCCGCCGCACCAGGGGCCGGTGGTCAAGCCGCTGCCGGGCGGGCAGCCTTCGACCTCGCCAAGCAAACCTGCGGCCACCCCCAAGCCGATGCCACGCACCTCTGCCAGCTTCGCCCCGCCGCCAGGGGGTGCCAGCCACTGGGACCCGAAACTGGGCGTATACGTGCTGGAGAAAAAGCCCAACACCTTCTATCGCCAGCGCACCTATTACCGCTACGACGGCGGCTGGAGCTGGTCGCTGAGCCCGGATGGCCCATGGCAGGGCACCGACAGCAGCGGTGTGCCGGGTGGCCTCGGGCGCGCCTTCGCCCAATAGGCTCAGAGATGCCCTCCCGGTACAGTACAGTTGCCTGCTCAATTACCGATTGACTGTACCGACCGCTGACTCCGCATAATGCCCCTTCGATCAGACGCGGAGGTGGCATGAGCAAGACAGTCCTGGTGTTGGTAGAAACCGTCGACGATTACCTGCCCTTGCTGGAACAGGCGGGTTATCGGCTGATTCGCGCCCCCTCGCCGCAACTGCGTGCCGATGCCATCCAGCGCCACGCCCATGAAATCGATGCGGTGCTCACCCGTGGCCCGCTGGGCCTGACTGCCGCAGAGATCGATGCGCTGCCCGCATTGCAGATCATCTGCGTGATCGGGGCCGGCTACGAGCAGGTCGACCTGGCCGCCGCCGCCGCCCGTGGTATTACCGTCACCAACGGCGCCGGGGCCAATGCCAGCGCAGTCGCCGACCATACCCTGGCCATGCTGCTGGCGCTGCTGCGCGACATTCCCCGTGCCGACGCCAGTACCCGCCGCGGCGAGTGGAACCGGGTAATCAGCCCTTCGGTGAGCGGCAAGCGCCTGGGCATTCTCGGCCTGGGCGCAGTGGGGCTGGCGATCGCCAAACGTGCCAACCTCGGGTTCGACATGAGCATCAGCTACCACAGCCGCACCCCTCGTCAGAGCGTGCCTTACACCTGGTACGACAGCCCGCTGCACCTGGCCGATGCCGTCGACATCCTGGTGGTGGCCACGCCTGGCGGCGCCACTACTCGTCATCTGGTCGATGCTGCGGTGCTTGAAGCCCTGGGTGCCGAGGGTTACCTGGTGAATATCGCCCGTGCCAGCGTGGTGGACACCCAGGCCCTGGTGGTGGCGCTGGCGGGCGGGCAGCTTGCCGGCGCTGCGCTGGACGTGTTCGATGACGAACCCGAGGTGCCCGATGCCCTCAAGGCCCTCGGCAACACCGTATTGACCCCGCACGTGGCTGGCCAGTCGCCAGAGGCTGCGCGGGACACGGTGATGTTGGTGCTGGGCAATCTGCAGGCGTTCTTCGCCGGCGAGCCGGTGCTGACCCCGGTACGCGACTGACCCTTTTCATACAGGTGCCCGGCAGCGGCCCGGCCAACAAGGAGTGTGTGCATGCAACTCGAGATCTTCCAGGTCGATGCGTTTTCCGCTGAACCCTTCGGTGGCAACCCGGCGGCGGTGATCCCGCTGGAAAGCTGGTTGCCAGACGATGTGCTGCAACGTATCGCCGAAGAGAACAACTTGTCCGAAACCGCCTATTTCGTGCGCACCGGCGAGGGTTACGACCTGCGTTGGTTCACCCCGACGGTCGAAGTCGACCTGTGTGGCCATGCCACCCTGGCCTCGGCGTATGTGCTGTTCGAGCAGTTGGGTGAACAGGCGCCAGTGCTGCGTTTCAATACCCGCAGTGGCGAATTGCGCGTCAGCCGAGGTGTCGATGGGCTTTTGGCGATGGATTTTCCGGCCAAGCAGCCGGTTGCGGTGGAGGTGCCGGCAGGCTTGCTGGAGGCGTTGGGCTTGAGCGGTGCGGGGGCGGTGTACCAGTCCGACGACTATGTGGTGATGATCGATGACGCCTCGCTGCTTGACCCGCTGAAGCCGGACTTCGTTGCGCTGTCGGCTTTTGCCGTGCGCGGTATCGCCGTGACTGCGCCGGGGCGCGGGTATGATTTTGTCACCCGTTGGTTTGGTCCGCGGGTTGGTGTGAATGAGGACCCGGTCACGGGGTCGGCGCATACCTCGCTGGCGCCGTTGTGGGCCGAACGGTTGGGCAAGGGTGTTTTGAGCTGTGAGCAGGGTGGGGCGCGCAAGGGGCAGCTGCGTTGCGAAGTGCCGGGCAATGGCCGGGTGATCATTAGCGGGCGGGGGGCGTTGTACCTGCGGGGGAGTGTGTTTATCTGAGTTGGGTGTGTGGGTTTAAAGGTGTAGGCCTTGGGGTTTGCAGCGCCTATGAGATCGAGCGCCGCCCGCGCGGCGCATCGCGACGCAAGGCCGCTCCTACATCTGTTTCGGGCCAGTGAGGCCTGTGCCATTGGCGCGCGACCGCCTTGTTTGTACGACGCGATATCGAGGTGGGCACCAAGAGGCCGCGCGCCATTCCCCCAGGAATAACTGGCCCGAAACAAATGTAGGAGCGGCCTTGCGTCGCGATGCGCCGCGCGGGCGGCGCTCGATCTCATAGGCGCTGCAAAACCCCAGACATGCACCTATAAACCCCAAAGCCATCCCCAGTCATTGTCTCTCGGGCGAATATGCAGTCAATGCGCCAGCATGAAACACCGACTGCGCTTGCCAAACCTGTGCATTCCTGAGAAAAGGGCGGCTTTGATTTTTCAGCGTTGGAGCATGCCATGAGCAGCGAACTGCAGATCATCGACCTCGTCGAAGGCGACGGCAAGGCCGCCGTCAAAGGCGCCCTCATCACCACTCAGTACACCGGCTGGTTGGCCGACGGCAGCGAGTTCGATTCGTCCTGGTCGCGCGGCAAGCCCTTCCAGTGCGTGATCGGTACCGGTCGGGTGATCAAAGGGTGGGACCAAGGCCTGATGGGCATGCGCGTTGGCGGCAAGCGCAAATTGCAGGTGCCTGCGCAGTTGGGCTATGGCGAGCGCAGTGTGGGTGCGATTCCGCCGCATTCGGACCTGACGTTTGAGATCGAACTGCTGGAAGTGCTGACGCGGGATGATTGAGTGATTGATGTGGTTTTCGGTGTGCAAACCTCAAGGCATGCACACCACCCCCGAAAAATTCGCAAGGAATACATATTTCAGCAACACCCATCCCCTAACCTAAGCCTTGCTCAAGGATCGGCAATCACACGCCAGGGAGGAACCAAACGGGTTGAAGGCACTCTGACTCTCACTCGTTGCCAAGGATGGCACTCACTACAAGGACGCCTCGCGGCTGCGGCGCCGGGCAAGGTGGCGGGTCAACTCGATTCTCTCTGCCACATGAGCCTGCCTTGATGAAGCTGCCAACGTTTCTCCGCCGTCGTCGCCACCTGCTGCTAAGCCTAGTGCTCACAGCCGTAGCCATACCGCTGGCGTTGGAAGCTGTCGAAAGCCGCGCCCAGCCGGCCGATGGCACGCAGACCCTGGTGTTTCTGCGCCATGCCGAGAAACCCGGCGAAGGGCTGGGGCAACTGAACTGCCAAGGCCTCAACCGTGCACTGGACCTGGCCACGTTGCTGCCGGAGCGTTTCGGCAATGCCGACTACGTATTCGCCGCCAACCCGTCGCGGCATGTCGAGGAAGGCAGCAAGGACGAGAGCTACAGTTATATCCGCCCATTGATGACCATCACCCCCAGCGCCATCCGCCAGGGCCTGCCGGTGAACATCGACTACGGCGCCAACGATACCGACGAGCTGGCCGAAGAACTGCTGAGCGACAAATACCGCAACGCGACGGTCTACACGGCCTGGTCCCACGGGTACCTTCCCGAACTCATCAATACCGTGGCCGGCAAGGCCCTGGGTGAAGAGCGTGTGATCACCGAGGACTGGAACGGCGATGATTTCGACACGCTGTACGTGCTGACCCTGACCTGGCACGACGGCAAGGCCAGCCTGCTCAGCCGTAACGTGCGCCAAGGCCTCAACGACGGCGCGCATAGCTGCCCGACCTGATCCGCTGTTACTGTCTTGGCAGGGAAGCCGAAACAGGGGCACTGCAAGATGCAAAAAGTCACGATCATTGGCGGCGGGGTGATTGGCCTGGCGACAGCCTATGCGCTGGTGCGCGAGGGGCTGGCTGTGGACCTGATCGAGGCGCGGGACCGCCTGGCGTCTGCCACCAGTTTCGCCAACGGCGGGCAGCTGTCTTACCGCTATGTGGCGCCATTGGCCGACGCCGGTGTGCTCTGGCAGGCGTTGGGCTGGATGCTGCAGGGGGACTCGCCGCTGCGCTTGCGGTTGCGCCTGGACCCGGCGCAGTGGCGCTGGTTGATGGCGTTCATGCTGGCCTGCCGGCGCAGCGTCAACCGCCGCAACGGTGCACAACTGCTGACGTTGGCGCTGGAAAGCCAGGCCGCCCTGGCGCGTTGGCGCGAGGCCGATGGGCTCACCGATTTCGCCTGGCGGCGTAACGGCAAACTGGTCGCCTTCCGCAGCGAGCGGGCGTTCGCCCATGGGCGTGAGCGCCTGCTTGATCGGAGCAGCCAACGGGTACTCGATGCCGCCGAACTGCGCGCCTTGGAGCCGGCATTGGCCGAGGCGCCGTTCGTGGGCGGGGTTCTGACGCCTGACGAGGAAGTCGCCGACTGTCACCGTTTTTGTGAACGCCTGGCCGAGCGCTTGCGCGCATCCGGGCAGTGCCGGTTCCTGCTTGGCAGGCCCGTGACGCGGCTGGTCGCCCATCAGGATCAGGTCGTTGCGCTGCACCTGGGGGGCGAGCAGGTTGACGTTCAGCGCCTGGTGCTGTGCGCGGGGCATCGCAGTGCAGGGCTGGCGCTACCGGGCTTGAGGCTGCCGGTCTATCCGCTGAAGGGCTACAGCCTGACAGCGCCGATCAACACGGAACATCGGGCGCCAGAACTCAGCCTTACCGACTACGAGCGCAAGATCGTCTATGCCCGCCTGGACCGGCAATTGCGGGTTGCAGCGATGGTGGACATCGTCGGCTTCGACGAATTGGTGGATGCGCGCAGGCTCAACAGCATGCGCCGTCTGGCACTCGATACGTTGCCCGATGCCGCCGACTACGGGCGGGCGGTAGAGTGGGCGGGGATGCGGCCGGCGACCCCTACCGGGGTGCCGATCATTGGTGCTACGGCTTACCGAAACCTGTGGCTGAATCTGGGGCATGGGGCTCTAGGCTTTACCTTGGCCTGTGGCAGTGGGGAGCGGTTGGCCAGGATGTTGCGCTGACTGCACCGGCCACTTCGCGGGGCAAGCCCGCTCCCACAGGTATTTGCGCTGCGTTGGAGAATAGCGCGCACCTGTGGAAGCGGGCTTGCCCCGCGAAGTGGCTGGTCTTGACGAAGCCCCCTTACCGCCCGAAGCGCATCGGCCAGCCCACCACCTTCTTTACCCTCGGCGTGGCATAGGTGCGTACCTTGGAGGTACTCAAGCCCATGCGCACCAGCGATTCGGCAATGGTCACCGCTGCACTCACACCATCGACCACCGGCACACCGGTACGCTGGCGAATCTGCTCATCCAGCCCGGCCATGCCACCGCAACCCAGGCAGATGACCTCGGCCTTGTCCTCCCGCACGGCGCGTTCGGCCTGTTCGACAATGGCCTCGACGGCGCGCTGCGGGTCGGCTTCAAGCTCAAGCACCGCCAGGCCACTGGCGCGCACCGAGGCGCAGCGGTCATACAGCCCAGAGAGCTTCAGGCGGTCCTCGATCAGCGGCACGGTGCGGTCTAGTGTGGTCACCACCGAGTAAGCATGGCCCAGGTACAGGGCAGTGCTGGCGGCTGCATCGGTGATGTCCACCACGGGCACGTTCAGCAGCTCCTGCAGGCCTTCGCGGCCGTGCTCGCCGTAGCCGGCCTGGATCACGGCATCGTAGGGGCCCTCGTAGGCCAGCACCCGGTCCATCACCGCGATGGCGGCCAGGTAGCTTTCGAAGTTGCCTTCCACCGACTCGGCACCAAACCACGGGGTCAGCCCGATGATCTCGGTACCCGGCGCGGCAACGGCGCGTGCCTGCTCGGCGATGGCCTCGGTGATGGCTTCAGTGGTGTTGACGTTGGCAATCAGAATACGCATGGACGGTTCTCCCTGATCAGTGGCTGCTGTGGTCGACGGCGATGCACTCGCCGCTGACATCCAGGTAATGGCGGTTGCGGGGCGCGATCAGCAAATAGACGGCGGCAGCAATACCGGCACCGATCAACCAAGAGAACGGCGCCACACTGTGGAAGTTGGGCACCAGGGCGAGGACGATGGCCAGCAGTGCGGCCGGCACGAAGGCGGCCACGGCGCGCAGGTTGATGCCCTTGGTGTAGTGGTAGGCGCCAGCCGGGTCTTCGCTGTACAGCTGCGGCACGTTGATGCAGCCTTTGCGCAGCAACCAGTAGTCGGCCATGATCACCCCGTACAGCGGGCCGAGCAGGGCACCGAGGCCCGACAGGAAGTACACGATCACCAGCGGGCTGTTGTACAGGTTCCAGGGCAGGATCAGCACCGCAAGGGTGGCGCTGATCAGGCCGGCACGGCGGAAGTTCAGGTGGCGGGGTGCCAGGTTGCTGAGCACGAAGGCCGGGGCGACGAAGTTGGCCATGATGTTCACCGCCACCGTGACGATCAGGAAGGCCAGGCAGCCCAATACCAGGAACGGTGTGCTGGGGATGCTGGCGACGATCTGGGTCGGGCTGTCGATGATCTGGCCGTTGATCTGGAACTGCGCGCCGCACAGCACCACGGTGATCATCGCGAACACCAGGATGTTCACCGGCAGGCCCCAGAAGTTACCGACGCGGATGGTCTTGCGGCACGGCGAAGAACGCGCGAAGTCGCAGAAGTTGAGCACCAGAGTGCCGTAGATCGCCAACCACAGCGCACCGCCGGCAAAGATGTTGCGCCACATCTCGTAGCCGGTCAGGGGCGCTGCCACCGACCAGGCGATGCGCGCGTCGGCCTTGAAGTACATGAACACCGCCAGGCTGGCCACGGTCAGCAGAATCACCGGGCCGGCGAAGGCCTCGTAGCGGCGCACCATCTCCATGCCGTAGGCGAGGATCACCAGTTGCACCAGCCAGATCGCCACGAAGCACACCCAGCCCAGGCTCGACAGGCCAAGGATGCTGTCATGGTCGTACACGGCCAGTTGCGGCCACACGGCCGTAAGCAGCACGCGCAGCACCACCGAGGCCAAGTAGGTCTGGATACCGAACCAGGCAATGGCGATGACTGCGCGGATCAGCGCCGGTATCTGCGCGCCGTGGATACCGAAAGCGATGCGGCTGATGACCGGGAACGGTACGCCGGTCTTCTGCCCCATGTAGCCGGAAAGGTTCATGAAGAAGTACACCAGCGCAGCGCCGATGCCCAGCGACAAGAGGATCTGCCAGCCGCCCAGCCCCAAGGCGAACAGCCCCATGGCGAAGGAGTAGTTGGCGATGTTGTGCACATCGTTGGTCCATAACGCGAAGATGCTGTAACCGCCCCAGCGCCGGCCTTCGAGGCGTGTCGGGGCAAGGTCGCGGTTGTGCAGGCGCGGGCTCAGGTCGAGTGCTGGCGCAGGCCCGGCAAGGGTGGACGCGGGGTTGCTGCTGGCGACGGAAAGGTCAGGGGCAAGGTTGAGGCTGGTACTCATTCCGGCAGGCTCCTGATGCACGTGGACTGCGATGAGCGGGCAATGCGCACGGGCTCGCCATCTCGTCGGTGCAGCGTTGGCATCACTGGGTTCTGGGCGCGGCGGCCGGGTTCTGGTCGGCGTCGCGAGTTCTTGTGTATTTATGTTTTGCTCAACTTGTATACAAAACACGAACACACAAAAGCGAGTTCCATGCCAGGCGAATAGCGACATCGAAGTTGCCACTATTATGAATCTGTCTTGTTGAACGGTAAGTTAATGAAATAACGTCGATATAAGTTGACCAGTTGAACAGCTATTATTTTTGCGTGCGCTTGTTAGTTGATCAAATGGTCAGAAATGGCGCTGAAAAGGTTGTAACGTATTGGGGCAGGGTTGAGAAAAGTGCACACAAAAATGGCACCTAAGGTGACATTCTTGTGTACAAAAAATAGTCAGCTTTCCACTGTGGCTTTCTTTAGGACGCAGATTCAATCCATCGGCGGCAGGCGTCGCTTCACCGGGCTTTTCTTGATGATCGCGGTATTGGTCTCGGCCAGCACATTGATCCGGTCGAGCAGGGTGTCGAGCTGTTCCATCGAGCGCACATGCAGGCGGGCAATGAAGCAGTCCTCGCCGGTCACCTTGTCGCATTCAGTGAATTCGGGCAGCGCAATGATTTGCCGCTCCACTTCCTGCAGCTGCCCCGGCAGCGGGCGGATACGCACGATCGCCTGCAGTTGATAACCGAAGCTGCGCGGGTCGACATCCACCGTGTAGCCGCGCAACACACCGCGCTCCTCCAGGCGGCGCAAGCGTTCGCTGACGCTGGGGGCGGACAGCCCGCTGATCTGCGCCAGGGCCTTGAGCGAACGCCGCGAGTCTTCCATCAGTGCATTGATCAGCAGTTGGTCGATTGCATCGGTCATGCTTCACCTCGTCAGGCTGTTCGATTGATTTGCCTTGATAGTAAAGGCAGGTTGTCTGATACGCCTTTGATATCCGCTGGAAGGTCACCCTCCGGCCTTTGCATACTGTTGCCATCGTCAACGGGAGGTGTGAGATGGACAGTTCATTGCGCCGTGGCTCGCTGGAAATGGTCGCTGCCATGCTGATTTCCGGGACCATCGGCTGGTTCGTGCTGGTGTCGGGCCAGCCGGTGCTCGATGTGGTGTTCTGGCGGTGTGTGTTCGGCACCGGTACGTTGCTGGTGATCTGTGCGGCCTTGGGCTTCCTCAAACCGGGGGTGATCGGCCGCACCGCATTTTTGCTGGCGATTGCCAGCGGCGTGGCCATCGTTGGCAACTGGGTGTTGCTGTTCGCCTCCTATTCGCGCGCTTCGATTGCCATCGGCACGGCGGTGTACAACGTGCAGCCGTTTATCCTGGTGGGGCTGGCGGCGTTGTTTCTGGGGGAGAAGATCACCCTGGCCAAGGTCACCTGGCTGAGTGTCGCCTTCCTTGGCATGTTGGCTATTGTCAGTGCCCACGGTGCGGGGCAGGGCAGTGGCGAGGATTACTTGCTGGGCATCGGCCTGGCGCTGGGCGCGGCGTTCTTGTATGCAATCGCTGCGTTGATCATCAAGCGCCTCAAAGGCACGCCGCCGCACCTCATCGCCTTGATCCAGGTGGCAACCGGTGTGCTGCTGCTGGCGCCGTGGGTCAAGTTGGGCGGTCTGCCTGGCGAAACTTCGGCATTGGCCAGCCTGGTGACCCTGGGTATCGTGCACACCGGGGTGATGTATGTGCTGCTGTACAGCGCCATCCAGCGCTTGCCTACGGCGCTGACCGGCGCGCTGTCATTCGTTTACCCGATTGCCGCGATCCTGGTCGACTGGGTGGCCTTCGGGCATCGGCTGGCACCCCTGCAATGGCTCGGCGTGGCGCTGATCCTGCTGGCGGCGGCAGGGATGCAGCAAGGCTGGTGGTTCCGCCCTGCACGGGTTGCAGTCAAGCATTGAAGAGGCGGACAAGGGTAGAATGCCGCTTTTTCCAGCTTGCGACCCGCCATGACCTCGCCGATCCAGACCCTCGAGCAACACCTGCTCACCGCCCTCGACCCCGCCCCGCAGGAAACCCGCCGGCTGTTCCACGGCCGCGGCCGCTGCTGGCCGGGCCTTGAGCAAGTGACTGTGGACTGGCTCCAGGGCGTGCTGTCAGTAGCGCTGTTTCGCGAGCCGCCGGAGGGCCAACTGGCCGAGCTGGAGGCCATGCTGCAGAGCCTGGCCCAGCGCCCGCAATGGGCCGGCCAGGCCATCCTCATCCAGCACCGCTACCTGCCGGACAGCCCCGGCCAATGGTTGCTGGGCGAGCCGTGCCAGCAACGCGAGGTGGTCGAGGATGGCCTGACCTACCTGCTGGACCTGGGCGTGCGCCAGAACAACGGCCTGTTCCTGGACATGCGCTATGGCCGGCGCTGGGTGCGCGAGCAGGCGGCGGGCAAGCGGGTGCTGAACCTGTTCGCCTATACCTGTGGTTTTTCGCTGGCGGCCATCGCCGGGGGCGCCGAACAGGTGGTGAACCTGGACATGGCCAAGTCGGCGTTGTCCCGCGGGCGCGACAATCACCGGCTCAATGGCCACGATGCGTCGCGGGTGGCGTACCTGGGGCATGAATTGTTCAAATCGTGGGGCAAGGTGCGCAAGTACGGCCCTTATGACCTGATCATCATCGACCCGCCGACCTTCCAGAAGGGCAGCTTTGTGTTGACCCAGGACTACGCGAAGATCTTGCGGCGCTTGCCCGAGTTGCTGAACGAGGGCGGCACGGTGCTGGCATGTGTGAACGACCCGGCAATCGGCCCGGAGTTTCTGATCGAGGGCATGGCCGAGCAGGCGCCGACGTTGGCCTTCGTCGAGCGGCTGGAGAACCCGCCGGAGTTTCCTGATGCGGACCCAGCGGGGGGCTTGAAGGCCTTGGTATTCCGCCAGGCCTGAGTCTTCCTGTTGCGCCCCTTCGCGGTTTCCCCGCGAAGGGGCCGGGCCTGCTTGCATCAAGCAGTAACGGCACGCACCGGCAGCGGGTACACCTGGGCAAAGCTCACCTTCTCGGTCTGGTCCACACGTTTCTTGAGCCGTTCATTGAACGCCCGGCTAACCGCATACTGCCCGCCGGAAATGGTACGGAACTGCGCCGTCAGGACAAACCCGTTCAAGTCCATGCGGTCCACCCCGAACACTTGCAGCGGCCCCTGCAGGTTGATGCGCAGCAGCGGGTCGTGGCTGATCGACTGCCCCACCTCGTGGATTAGCGCCAGCGATTCATCGACGTCGCTGTCGTAAGTGAACTGCACCGAGAAGAACGCATAGGCGAACTGGCGCGACTGGTTGGTGACTGCCTTGATCTGGCCGAACGGCACCGAGTGCACGAACCCCTTGCCGTCGCGCAGGCGCAGGGTGCGGATGGTCAGGCTTTCGACGGTGCCGGCGTGGCCTGAGTCGAGCACTACCCAGTCACCGATCGAGATGGTGTCTTCGATCAAGATGAACAGCCCCGTGATCACGTCCTGCACCAGTTGCTGCGAGCCGAAGCCGATGGCCAGGCCGATTACCCCGGCACCGGCCAGCAGCGGTGCGACGTTGATGCCCAGGTTGGCCATGGTGGTGATGGTGCAGATGACGATCAGCACCACTTTTACGGCATTGCGCAGCATCGGCAGGATGGTCCGCACCCGGGTACTCGGCTGGCGCGCCGCGCGGCGCCCGACGGCGGGTTTCAGCGCTTCCTGGATGGCGGTGTCGAGGACCACCCACAGCAGCCAGGTCACCAGCAGAATCAGGCCGATGCTCGACAGCGAATTGCTGATCGCCTGGCCCAGGCTGTTGCTCAGGGCGAAGCCGATCACCGAAACGCCCCAGATGCGCCCGAGCAGCTCGATGAAAGCCACCGCCATGGCGATGCGCAACAGCGCGTGGGCGAGGCTGCGCAGCAGTTCCTTGTAAGGCCGAACCCGTTGCCCGGCATCCGCTTCGCGGGGCGCCAGCAGGTGCTGTAGCAAGGTGCTGAGAAACACCGTGGACACCAGCAGCACGGTAGTCAGCAAAGCCTTTTGCAGCGCCTTCTGGCTTTCTTCGCCGGCGCCGATCAGGTGAATCGCCGAGACCAGGATCATCAACAGGATCGGCAGGTACCACAGCACCGAGAAGATCCGCAGGGTTTCCTGCACGGCCCGGTGTTGCACGCGGTCCCAGAGCGCACGGTTGCGAATCAGATGGGCCACCGGGCGGCGCAGGCGGATCACCAGGCTGGCGAAGATGAACGTGGCGGCCAGGCCGGTGAACACGGCGATGCTGGCGGTGATGTTACCGCCCAACTGGCGGGCGATCTGCGGGCTGGTCAAGGCATCGCTCCAGGCCGCCAGGAAGCCGATCAGAAACAGCGGTTGCGGGGCCAGGCGCTTGATCACGGCCACGGCCGGGCGCTTGTGGCCGGCATCAAACAACGTAATCAAGCACAGGATGATCGAGGTCGAGAACAGGCCGCTGCTGGTGGCGTAGGCCAGGCTCAGGCCCAGGGCACGGGCTACCGAGGGGTCGAGGAAACGGCTGATGTAGAGGGTCAGCGGCAGGCTGGCCAGCGCCGGCAGGGTATAGGGCAGCAGGTAGCCGAGCAGGCTGCTGGCGCGCTGGCGCTCGTTCAGCCATGGGGTGGCCGAAGCGCGCTTGCTGAGCCAGCGGCCGAGGCTGGTAAGCACCGCGAAGCTGGCGGCCCAGGTGAGGGTCAGCAAGATGAAGTTGGCCGCCAACTGCAGCGAATCGCTGGCCGAGTGGCGGTCGACCAGGCGTTCCATTTCCTTGGCCGCGCGGTCGGTGCGCAGGCGCCAGGCATCGACCAGGTGGGCATCGAGGTCAAGCTCCTGGGCGGCGCTGTCCAGGCCGTCGGCCAGGGCGCCGAGCAGCCCGCCTTGCAGGACCGGTTCCGGTTCGGTGGGTTGTTCTTCGGCAGGTGCAGGGTCTGCAGCCAGCAGATGGGTGCTCAGCAGGCAGCCGAGCAGCAGGGTGGAGAGGTAACGCAGCACTGGAGTACTCCTTCGGCCGGGGTGAGCGGGGCAGGGTTACTCAAGGAACTGATTGGTGGGGGTGGGGAAAGTTCGATGGGGTGTGTTGCCAGCACTGGCCTCTGCGCGGATAAACCCGCTGCCACAGAGGCCGGCACTGGCTGGGTCAATTACTGATTGGTGTAGATCTGGTCGAACACGCCCCCGTCGTTGAAGTGGGTTTTTTGCACGGTGCGCCAGTCGCCAAAGGTCTTCTCCACCGACAGGAAGTCCACTTTCGGGAAGCGGTCGGTGTACTTGGCCAGCACTGCCGCATCGCGTGGGCGCAGGTAGTTGTTGGCCGCGATTTCCTGGGCTTCTGGCGACCACAGGTACTTCAGGTACTCCTCGGCCACTGCCTGGGTACCTTTCTTCGCCACCACCCTGTCGACCACGCTCACCGGTGGCTCGGCTTCGGCGGACACACTTGGGTAGACCACTTCGAACTGGTCGCGGCCGAACTCGCGGGCGATCATTTCGGCTTCGTTCTCGAAGGTCACCAGCACGTCACCGATCTGGTTGGTCATGAAGGTGGTGGTGGCGGCGCGGCCACCGGTATCAAGGACTGGCGCCTGCTTGAACAGCTTGCCGACGAAGTCACGGGCCTTGGCCTCGTCACCGCCTTGCTTGAGCACATAGCCCCACGCCGACAGGTAGGTATAGCGGCCGTTACCCGAGGTCTTGGGGTTGGGCACGATCACCTGCACGCCGTCCTTGAGCAGGTCGGGCCAGTCTTTCAGTGCCTTGGGGTTGCCCTTGCGCACGATGAACACGGTGGCCGAGGTGAACGGCGCGCTGTTGTTCGGCAGGCGGGTCACCCAGTTGTCCGGCACCAGTTTGCCGTGATCGACCAAGGCATTGATGTCGGTGGCCATGTTCATGGTGATGACATCGGCCGGCAGGCCATCGATGACTGCACGCGCCTGCTTGCTCGAACCGCCGAAGGACATCTGCACGTTGACCTTCTCGTTGTGCTCGGCCTCCCAGTGCTTCTGGAACGCTGAGTTGTAGTCCTTGTAGAAGTCACGCATCACGTCGTAGGAGACGTTGAGCAGGGTCGGGGCCGCCTGGGCGAAGTTGCCCAGGGCAAGGCCCGCGGCCAGCAGCGAAGCAGTGAGCAGTTTTTTCACGACGCATTCCTTGTTCTTGAACAGTATTGGGCAGAGTGCCAGCGACTATAGCGGGTGCCTTGCTGCTGTTTAAAGAACAAAAAACGCTTTGGTTATTCCCGCTTGGGAAACAGCGCATTGCCACAACGCGAGCAGAATGCGGCGCCGTGTTCGTGGCTGTTCTTGCGGCAGGTGGGGCAGTCATGCTGCAACTGTTCACCACGCATGGCGTTGGCCAGCTCTGCGGTGAAGATGCCGGTAGGCACGGCAATGATCGAGTAACCGGTAATCATCACAAGCGACGACAGCACCTGGCCCAGCGGGGTCTTCGGCACAATGTCGCCAAAGCCTACAGTGGTCAGGGTGACAATCGCCCAATAGATGCCTTTGGGAATGCTGGTAAAGCCATGCTCCGGCCCTTCGATCACGTACATCATGGTGCCGAACACGGTCACCAGGGTCGACACGGTGACCAGGAACACGATGATCTTCTGCTTGCTGCCGCGCAGCGCCGCCATCAGGTAGTTGGCCTGCTTGAGGTACTGGCCGAGCTTGAGCACGCGGAAGATCCGCAGCATGCGGATCACGCGAATGATCAGCAGGTACTGGGCATCGCTGTAATAGATGGCGATCACGCCCGGCACGATCGCCAGCAGGTCGACCAGGCCGTAGAAGCTGAAGGCGTAGCGCAAGGGTTTGGGCGAGCAGTACAGGCGCGTCAGGTATTCGGCCAGGAAGATCGCGGTAAAACCCCATTCGATGCCCGCCAGCAGGCCGGCGTAGCCCTGATGGACAGCGTCGATGCTGTCGAGGATCACCGTGACCAGGCTGGCGAGGATGATCAGCAGGAGGGTTTTGTCGAAGCGTCTTCCAGCCACGGTGTCGGTCTGGAAGACGATGATGTAGAGCCGCTCGCGCAGGCTCGCAGGGTTGTTCATTGGCTCGTCCACAAAGCGATAAAGAAAGCGATGGGCTGAGCCTAGGGGCTGCGTTTCAGCTGTGCAAGCGGGATGCATTGCGCCGCTGATTGAGTTGAGCCAGGTAGTTGCCCAGGTGCATGAGCCAGCAGGCTGTGACGAAGGGGGCGGTCAGCCCGGCCACCGGCAACAAGGCGAACAGGGGTTGCAGCAGCAGGGCCAGTGCAATCGCCAGCAGTGTCACCCCTGGTCGCTCGCCTTGCCTGCTGAACGCCAACGCTGCCAATGCGGCGTTGAAGCCGTACAAACCCATCCAGGCTACCTGCGTCTGGTCGGTCAGTAATGCGACGCCACCGCCGATGGCAGAGCCGATCACCGCCCAGGTTGCTGCATAAGGATTGGCAAGGTACATGCCGATGACGATCAGCAGGCCCGCCATTGGCTTGTCGAGCAAGAACACCTGGCCCACGCCACGCAGCAGCGCAGACAGCGGGTCGGCTTCGACAGGGAGTGCGGTCGAGGGCTCGGCCAGCAGCAGGGTACCCCAGCCGAGCAGGACGAAGGGGGCGGTGTAGGCGACCAGCAACTTGCCGCCGCGCTTGCGCCACTGGTGGGTGATGATGCTCGACAGCCCGCCAGCGGCAATGATTAGCGGCGGCAGGATGGCCGACCATGGCAGCACCGCACTGATCAGGATGCCGATCAGCACGCCGTTGTAGCAGTACAAGCCGGCCTGGCGGTCGGTGCGGTCGTAGCCGCGCCGTTGTGCGGTGAGCAGGCCGGCGAGGGCGCCGAGCAGGGCGCCACCGACCAGGCTGGGGGCGGTCAGCAGGATGGCCAGCAGGCAGCACAGGCCGCACAGGGGGTTGCGCAGCAGCAGCACTTGGCTGAAGCCGTTGAGCAGCGCCGTGGCCCAGTCAGGGCACGGGTTGACGAAATTTTTGGTGTACATGGGGCAGTCGGTAAGGTTGAGGGTTGAGCGGTGGGCCTCTTTGGGCCTCGGGTTTTCCGCAGGTCTGGTGTAACGGTGTTCGGGGAGGGCTTTGCCCTCCATTCGCGGGGCAAGCCCGCTCCCACAGGCGCAAGGCAATTGAATGCCATGCAGTCCCTGTGGGAGCGGGCTTGCCCCGCGAAAGGGCCCGGGATCAGACCAAGGTCTCGATCCGTAGCGTATTAGTCGAGCCTGGCTTGCCGAAAGGCACACCAGCGGTGATCAGCAGCGTGTCACCGCGGCTGGCCATGCCTTGGGCCTGGGCAATCTCCAGCGCGGTCGAGCAGATCTCGTCAACCTGGCGCAGACGGTCGTTGACCACCGAGTGCACGCCCCAGGCCACGCTCAGGCGGCGCGCGGTGTTCAAGTTCGGCGTCAGGTTGAGGATCGGTGCCCGTGGTCGCTCGCGGGCGGCGCGCAGGGTCGAGGCGCCGGACTCGCTGTAGTTGACCAGCACCGCCACCGGCAGGATGCCGCTGATACGGCGGATCGCGCAGCTGATGGCGTCCGACACGGTGGCCTCGGCTTTTGGCCGGCCAACGTCGAGCTGGGCCTGGTAGTCCGGGCCGTTCTCCACCTGGCGGATGATCTTGCTCATCATCTGCACAGCTTCCAGCGGGTAATCGCCCGACGCAGTCTCGGCCGACAGCATCACCGCATCGGCACCTTCGGCCACGGCGTTGGCCACGTCGGTGACTTCGGCACGGGTCGGGGCTGGCGAGAAGCGCATCGACTCAAGCATCTGCGTGGCCACCACCACCGGTTTGCCCAGCTGGCGGCAGGTGTCGATGATGCGTTTCTGGATCTGCGGCACGCTTTCGGCCGGCACTTCCACGCCCAGGTCGCCACGGGCCACCATGATCGCGTCGGACAGCTCGGCGATCGCTTGCAGTTGTTCGACGGCGGACGGCTTCTCGATCTTGGCCATCAGGTAGGCGCGGTCACCGATCAACTGGCGCGCTTCGGTGATGTCTTCCGGGCGCTGCACGAACGACAGGGCCACCCAGTCCACGCCCAGTTCAAGGCCAAAGGCCAGGTCGAGACGGTCTTTTTCAGTCAGCGGGGAGAGCGCCAGCACTGCTTGCGGCACGTTGACGCCCTTGCGGTCGGACAGCTCGCCACCGGCCAGCACTTCGGTGTCGATGGCATCGCTGTGCTTGGCGGTCACCCGCAGGCGCAGCTTGCCGTCGTCGAGCAGCAGGTCCATGCCTGGCTCTAACGCGGCGATGATCTCCGGGTGTGGCAGGTTGACCCGGCGGTTGTCGCCCGGGGCTTTGTCCAGGTCCAGGCGCAGGGCCTGGCCGCGCTGCAGTTGCACCTTGCCTTCGGCAAAGCGGCCAACGCGCAGCTTCGGCCCCTGCAAGTCCATGAGGATGCCCAGCGGGTAGTTCAGTTGCTGCTCGACTTCGCGGATCCACTGGTAGCGCATGGCGTGGTCGGCGTGCTCGCCGTGGCTGAAGTTGAGGCGGAAGATGTTCACCCCGGCTTCGACCAGCTGGCGGATGTCGTCGATACCCTGGGTCGCAGGGCCGAGGGTGGCGAGGATTTTGACTTTTTTATCAGGCGTCATGATTGCGGAGTCTCGAGGATCAGGATGGCGCGGAAGTCGTTGACGTTGGTGCGCGTCGGCTCGGTGACGATCAACGCATCGAGCGCGGCGAAGTAGCCGTAGCCGTTGTTGTTGTCCAACTCGTCGCTGGCCGAAAGGCCCAGGGCTTCGGCACGGGCGTAGCTGCCCGGGGTCATGAAGGCACCGGCGTTTTCTTCGGAGCCATCGATGCCGTCGGTGTCGCCGGCCAGGGCGTACACGCCTGGCAGGCCCTTGAGGTTCTCGGTGAGGCTGAGCAGGAACTCGGCGTTGCGCCCGCCACGGCCGTTGCCGCGCACGGTGACGGTGGTTTCGCCGCCAGAGAGGATCACGCAGGGCGCCTTGAGCGGCTGGCCGTGCAGCACGATCTGCCGGGCAATACCGGCGTGCACCTTGGCCACTTCGCGCGATTCGCCTTCCAGGTCGCCGAGTATCAGCGGGCTGAAACCGGCCTGGCGGGCTTTGACCGCAGCGGCTTCCAGCGACTGCTGGGGCTTGGCGATCAATTGGAAATGGCTGCGAGCCAGGGCCGGGTCATCGGCCTTGACGGTTTCCGAAGCCGGGTTGTTGAGCCAGTCGATAACCGCCTTGGGCGCGTCGATGCTGTAGCGCTTGAGGATGGCCAGGGCGTCGGCGCTGGTGCTCGGGTCGGCGACGGTGGGGCCGGAGGCGATGACGGTGGCCAGGTCGCCAGGCACATCGGAAATCGCATAGGTGTAGACGGTGGCCGGCCAGCAGGCTTTGGCCAGGCGGCCGCCCTTGATCGCCGAGAGGTGCTTGCGTACGCAGTTCATCTCGCCGATGGTGGCGCCAGACTTGAGCAGTGCCTTGTTGATGTGCTGCTTGTCGGCCAGGGTCAGGCCCTCGGCAGGCAGGGCCAACAGGGCGGAACCGCCGCCAGACAATAGGAAGATGACGCGGTCGTCTTCGTTCAGGTTGCTGACCAGTTCCAGCACGCGTTTGGCCACGGCCAGGCCGGCGGCATCGGGGACCGGGTGGGCCGCTTCGACCACCTCGATCTTCTGGCAGTTGGCACCGTGGCCGTAGCGGGTGACGACGAGGCCGGACACTTCGCCCTGCCAGCTTTTCTCGACCACTTCGGCCATGGCGGCTGCGGCCTTGCCGGCGCCGATGACGATGACCCGACCGCTACGGTCGGCGGGCAGGTAGGGTTCGAGGACTTGGCGCGGGTGGGCGGCGGCGATGGCTGTGTCGAACAGCTCGCGAAGAATTTTTTGCGGATCGACCGACATGGCAGGCTCCCAATTATTGTTGTTCTGCAGAATCGAAAACGCCCCTGGAACTGCCTCCGTGCAGGCCGAACCAGGGGCGGTCCCCAGAGCTGCAAGCTTCAAGCTACAAGCCACAAGTAAAAGCAGACCTGCTTTTGCTTGCCGCTCGAGGCTTACAGCTTGAAGCTTATTTCTCGTCGCGGATCGAGAAGTTGGCCATGTGCTCCAGGCCTTTGATCAGCGCCGAGTGGTCCCAGTTGCCGCCGCCCAGGGCCTGGCAGGTGTTGAACACTTGCTGGGCGTTGGAGGTGTTGGGCAGGTTGATGCCCAGCTCCTTGGCGCCCTGCAGGGCCAGGTTCAGGTCCTTCTGGTGCAGGTTGATGCGGAAGCCTGGGTCGAAGGTGCCTTTGATCATGCGCTCGGCGTGTACTTCGAGGATTTTCGACGAAGCGAAGCCGCCCATCAGTGCTTCACGCACCTTGGCAGGGTCGGCGCCGTTCTTGGCGGCGAACAGCAGCGCTTCGCTGACGGCCTGGATGTTCAGGGCGACGATGATCTGGTTGGCGACCTTGGCGGTCTGGCCGTCGCCGTTGCCACCCACGCGGGTGATGTTCTTGCCCATGGCTTCGAACAGCGGCAGTGCGCGCTCGAAGGCTTTCGGGCAACCGCCGACCATGATGCTCAGGGTCGCAGCCTTGGCACCGACTTCACCGCCGGACACCGGGGCGTCCAGGTAGGCGGCGCCAGTGGCCTTGATCTTCTCGGCGAAGGCCTTGGTGGCGGTAGGGGAGATCGAACTCATGTCGATCACTACCTTGTTCGGGCCCACACCTTCGGCCACGCCGTTTTCACCGAACAGGACGGCTTCGACCTGTGGGGTGTCGGGGACCATGACGATGATGAACTCAGCTTCCTGGGCAACTTCTTTCGGGTTGGCCAGGGCCACGGCGCCGGCGGCGATCAGGTCGGCCGGGGCAGCATCGTGGTGGGTGGAGACGAACAGGCTGTGACCTGCTTTTTGCAGGTTCTGAGCCATGGGCTTGCCCATGATGCCGGTGCCGATAAAACCGATTTTAGCCATGAGAGATTACCTCGTTGTATTTGTTGAATCTCGATGGAGCAGGCGACGCGTCCCATTGTAGGAGCGGCCTTGCCGGGGCGCCGGACCGGTCGGAAAGGGGGCGCAGCGCCCCCAGAATTTCGGCCACAGCAAAGATTGCCGGGGCTGCTGCGCAGCCCATTGCGACGCAAGGCCGCTCCTACAAAGTGCGTATTCGCCCTTAAATTGCGTTATGGGTCTTCAGCCAGCCCAGACCTGCTTCGGTCGTGGTCAGTGGCTTGTATTCTGCGCCCACCCAGCCCTGGTAGCCGATGCGGTCCAGGTGCTCGAACAGGAAGCGGTAGTTGATCTCGCCGGTGCCTGGTTCGTTGCGGCCCGGGTTGTCGGCCAGCTGGATGTGGTTGATCAGTTTCAGGTTGCCCTCAATGGTGCGGGCCAGGTCACCTTCCATGATCTGCATGTGGTAGATGTCGTACTGCAGGAACAGGTTGTCGCTGCCGACTTCGGCCTGGATGTCCAGCGCTTGCTGGGTGGTGTTCAGGTAGAAGCCCGGGATGTCGCGGGTGTTGATCATTTCCATGACTAGGCGAATGCCTGCAGCCTTGAGCTTGTCGGCGGCAAAGCGCAGGTTGTCGACGAAGGTCTTGCGCACGTCGGCGCACTGCAGGCCCTGCGGGCGAATGCCGGCCAAGGCGTTGACCTGGGTGTTGCCCAGTACCTTGGCGTATTCGATGGCCTTGTCGACGCCGGCGCGGAATTCTTCGACGCGGTCCGGGTGGCAGGCAATACCGCGTTCACCTTTGCCCCAATCGCCGGCCGGCAGGTTGAACAGCACCTGGGTCAGGCCGTGAGCGTCGAGCTGTTGCTTGATTTCGGCAGCGCTGAAATCGTACGGGAAGAGGTATTCGACACCGCTGAAACCAGCATCGGCGGCGGCCTTGAAGCGGGCCAGGAAGTCCTGTTCGGTGAACAGCATGGACAGGTTGGCAGCGAAGCGAGGCATGGTTGTCTCCTTGCAGATTAAAGCCCCCGGCGCCACATAGGCGGGATGCACGGGGGCGTCAGGCAATCAGTCGAGCATCGAGATCGCGGTTGGCGCGTCGTTGCCGACCAGTGCCAAGTCTTCGAACTCGTTGACGGCGTTGATCTCGGTACCCATGGAAATGTTGGTGACACGCTCGAGGATCACCTCGACCACGACCGGCACGCGGAACTCTTCGGCCATCTTCTGCGCCTTGAGCAGGGCAGGGGCGATTTCGCCTGGTTCGAATACGCGGATGGCCTTGCAGCCCAGGCCTTCGACCACGGCAACGTGGTCGACACCGTAGCTGGCAGCGTCGGTCGAGTTGATGTTCTCGAACGCCAGTTGTACACAGTAATCCATGTCGAAGCCACGCTGCGCCTGGCGGATCAGGCCGAGGTAGGCGTTGTTCACCAGCACGTGAACGTACGGCAGGTTGAACTGCGCACCGACAGCCAGTTCTTCGATCATGAACTGGAAGTCGTAGTCACCCGACAGGGCGACAACCTTGCGCGATGGGTCGGCCTTGACCACGCCCAGGGCGGCAGGGATGGTCCAGCCCAGCGGGCCGGCCTGGCCGCAGTTGATCCAGTTGCGTGGCTTGTACACGTGCAGGAACTGCGCACCGGCGATCTGCGACAGGCCGATGGTGCTGACGTAGCAGGTGTCCTTGCCGAATACCTGGTTCATCTCTTCGTACACGCGCTGCGGCTTGACCGGCACGTTGTCGAAGTGGGTCTTGCGCTGCAGGCTGGCCTTGCGCTGCTGGCAGTCTTCCAGCCAGGCGCTGCGGTCCTTGAGCTTGCCGGCGGCTTTCCACTCGCGGGCCACTTCGAGGAACACGTCCAGCGCCTTGCCGGCGTCCGAGACAATGCCCAGGTCGGGAGTGAACACGCGGCCGATCTGGGTGGGCTCGATGTCCACGTGCACGAATTTGCGGCCTTCGGTGTAAACATCGACGGAGCCGGTGTGGCGGTTGGCCCAACGGTTACCGATACCGAACACCAGGTCGGATTTCAGCAGGGTGGCGTTGCCGTAGCGGTGCGAAGTCTGCAGGCCGACCATGCCGACCATCAGGGCGTGGTCGTCCGGGATGGTGCCCCAGCCCATCAGGGTCGGGATCACCGGTACGCCGGTCAGCTCGGCGAACTCGACCAGCTTGTCGCTGGCGTCGGCGTTGATGATGCCGCCACCTGCAACCAGCAGTGGGCGTTCGGCATCGTTGAGCAGGGCCAGGGCTTTTTCGGCCTGGACGCGGGTGGCGGATGGCTTGTTGACGGCCAGTGGCTCGTAGGCGTCGATGTCGAATTCGATTTCGGCCATCTGCACATCGAACGGCAGGTCGATCAGTACCGGGCCTGGGCGGCCGGTACGCATTTCATAGAAGGCCTTCTGGAACGCGTAAGGCACTTGGCCTGGCTCCAGTACGGTGGTGGCCCACTTGGTGACCGGCTTGACGATGCTGGTGATGTCGACGGCCTGGAAGTCTTCCTTGTGCAGACGTGCACGCGGGGCTTGGCCAGTGATGCAGAGGATTGGAATGGAGTCGGCCGACGCGCTGTACAGGCCGGTGACCATGTCGGTGCCGGCAGGGCCGGAGGTACCGATGCACACGCCGATGTTGCCCGGGTTGGCACGGGTGTAGCCCTCGGCCATGTGCGAGGCACCTTCGACGTGACGAGCGAGGACGTGATCGATGCCACCGACTTTTTTCAGGGCTGAGTACAGCGGGTTGATGGCAGCCCCTGGGATGCCGAACGCGGTATCTACACCTTCACGGCGCATGACCAGAACGGCTGCATCGATTGCTCTCATTTTGCTCATGGGTTGTGCCTCATCGATTTTGTAATTGTATACAACTTGCTTTGCGACAGAGTGTATTCACGCCTGGCGGGCTAGGTCAATGGATTTTCATCGGGGAAGGTGGCTTTCGTCGGAGAGCCCGTGAAAACTGGGTTCTGTCGGATCTGGTACGATCGTTTAAAAATATTGTATACAAAAATATCTTTCGTTGTGTTCTATTTAGGTCATCGGTTTTCAACTGCCCTCAGGGCTTCTCACAACAAGAAGAGGACCTTTTCATGAACGTTCTGAACCTGAAAGTCGCGGTAAGCCTGGTGAATGCCGCGCTGGCCGCAGGCCGCAAGATCAATGCGGCGCCACTGACCGTGGCGGTGCTGGATGCGGGCGGGCACTTGCTGGCGCTGCAGCGGGAAGATGGCGCTAGCCTGATTCGCCCGGAAGTGGCCACCGGTAAAGCCTGGGGTGCGATTGCCTTGGGCAAGGGCTCGCGTTTGCTGGCACTGGATGCGCAGCAACGGCCGGCGTTCTTTGCCGCGCTGAATGGGTTAGGGGAGCGGCCGGTGGTGCCGGCGCCGGGTGGCGTATTGATTCGTGATCAGGACGGCAAGGTGCTGGGTGCGGTAGGGATCAGCGGCGATACGTCGGATATCGACGAGCAGTGCGCGATCAGTGCGATCGAGGAGGTTGGGTTGACGGCGGATGCGGGGGTGGTGGCGTAATAACTTAGATTGTTGGGGCCGCTTTGCGGCCCATCGCGACACAAGGCCGCTCCTACAGGAGTGGACTGCCCCCAAAAAGTTGGACAGTTCTATGCTGCCGCCTGGGTCCTGTACTCGACAGGGCTCAGGCCATTGAGCCTCAGCTTGATGCGGTCATGGTTGTAGTAGTGGA